>NZ_KB291418.1:9897-10834 GCF_000318295.1 Capnocytophaga sp. oral taxon 326 str. F0382 | reverse complement strand
AAATGAAAAAACTTTTAAAAATGGCTTTTATAGCTGCAGCATTTTTTGTAACATCGTGTGGAAAATCAGACGATGGTGCGAGCATTAACAGTAAAGATTTAATAGGCACTTGGTATTTAGAAAGTGTTACTATGATGAAAACATCTGCTCCTCTTAACGATTGTAACAAGCAAACAAATATTGTTTTCACTGACACTCAAATTTCACTTACTATGTATGAGGGAGTAGCTAATGATTGCCAAATGACTAAACAAACAGATACTTATCGCATTTCTCGCAATACTATTATCACTAATGATGAGGCTGTTAAAGTTTCTTTATCAGGAAATAAATTGACCTTTATTGACACCGAGAATATTGATGGAAATACAGTTCCTATAACAATGGTTTTTGTAAAACGATAGAGGAACCTTTTCTTAGGTAAGAGATAAGAGGCAAAATTGTATTTTTGCACCGTTGAACTAATACAAACAATGTAAGCAAATGAAAAAACTTTTAAAAATGGCTTTTATAGCCGCAGCATTTTTTGTAACATCGTGTGGGAAATCGGACGATGGCGTGAGCAATAAGGACTTAGTAGGCACTTGGTATTTAGAAAGTGCTACTATTAATGGAGAAGTTCAGCCCTACACAGATTGTGAAAAGAGAACAAATATAGTTTTCACTACTACAGAGTTCTCATCTGTTGGTTATGCTACAAAAAATGACACTTGTACAGAGCTTGGAAGAAACAGTGGGACTTACACAGTTTCAGGTAATACAATTTTCTACAAAAAGCAAGATGGTAGCAGTTATAGTAGTGAAATTAGTTTATCAGGGAACAAACTTACTATCACTCAAACTAAAAAAGATGAGAGCGACAAAGAAGTTACCGGTACAACAGTTTATATAAAACGATAGAGAAACCTTTTCTTAGGTAAGAGATAAGAGGCAAAAT
>NZ_KB291418.1:0-9877 GCF_000318295.1 Capnocytophaga sp. oral taxon 326 str. F0382 | reverse complement strand
AATAAAAACAATGTAAGCAAATGAAAAAACTTTTTAAAATGGCTTTAGTAGCCGTAGCAATTTTTGTAACATCGTGTGGAAAATCGGACGATAAAACAAATAATCAAACAAACAATAGCTTAGTAGGAAGTTGGATTATTGAAAGTGAAACAGAAAATGGTGTTGAGAAAGTTCTTGATGAATGTGAGAAGAAAAATACTTACACTTTCACTGCTGACAACAAATATTCTTTAGTTTCTTATGACATCAATCCTACAAACAATCAATGTAAAGAAAGTCAGGAGGAGGGTACTTACACTATTACTGGAAAACAGATTGTTTTAACAGAAAAAGGAGATAGAATAGGAGAAGCTGATGAAGCTACTTTTTCTATAACCAACAACAAACTTACTCTTACTTTTGAAGATTTCAACAAAAGTAGTAGTGTTACAGAAACTACTGTTTATATCTATAAAAGAAAGTAAATTTTCTTTATAAACTAAAAAAGCGCAATACCTCAAGGGGCGTTGCGCTTTTGTTATTTTATTTGTTTGGATATTTTAAAATTCTCCACATTAGAAAGTGTTCTACAATTACTTACTTACTTTTAGCTACTACTTTTTTGCGAGTAGTAGTTTTCTTAGGTTCTTTCTCGGTAAGGAGAGCAAGGGCTTGCTCTTTAGTGAATGTTGTTACATCGGTATCTTTAGGGAGCTCTACCTTGGATTTACCTTTGATGAGGGTAAAACGCCCCCAACGTGCTTTCTCTATACGAATAGTTCCTTCATCCCATTCTTTTACTACTTTCTCTGATTCTTTTTTAAGTTTATCTTCTATGAGTTCTTGTACATCTTGCTGGGAGAGGTGATCAAAATTGTACTTCTTAGGTACATTGATATAGGTGTTATTCCACTTGATAAAAGGTCCAAAACGACCTACTCCTTTGGTTACCTCTACCCCTTGATAAGTAGCAATAGGGGCATCGGCTTTTTTCTTTTCACCGATGAGTTGTTTGGCACGGTCGAGGGTTACACTAAATATATCTTCTCCTTTATCAAGCGATATAAAAGCTTCACCATAACGCACGTAAGGGCCAAATCTACCTACATTCACTTCTACATTTTTGCCATCAACTATACCTAAATGACGTGGAAGTTCAAAGAGTTTGAGAGCTTCTTCAAAGGTAATGGTTTCGATAGACATACCTGCCAGCAGACTTGCATAGATAGGTTTTTCGGTATCATCGGGGTTGCCTATTTGTGCCATTGCTCCATAACGCCCTAAGCGTACGCTGAGAGGACGCCCTGTTTTAGGGTCAGTGCCAAGTATACGTTCACCTGTTTCACGCCCTGTATATTTTTCAACATTTTCTACTACGGGGTGAAAATGTTTGTAGAAATCTGAAAGCATCTCTATCCAATTCTCATTACCCTCGGCTATTTCGTCGAAGCTATTTTCTACTTTAGCAGTGAAGTTATAGTCCATTATAGTATCGAAATGGTTTACGAGGAAATCGTTTACTACACTGCCTATATCGGTGGGGACGAGCTTTCCTTTATCAGCGCCTATACGTTCGGTTAGGGTTTTAGGGGTAATTACATTGCCTGTAAGGGTAAGCTGGTGGTAAGGGCGCACTTCCCCTTCAAGGGTACTACGCTCGACATAACCACGATTTTGAATAGTGGAGATGGTAGGCGCATAGGTAGATGGACGCCCGATGCCAAGTTCCTCTAATTTTTTTACTAATGATGCCTCGGTATAACGCGGTAATGGACGTGTAAAGCGCTCAGTAGCAGTGATATGGTGATTAGTGAGCTGTTCTCCTTTTTTAAGGTTAGGCAACATTCCTTCTTGTTCTTCTTCCTCGTCGTCGGTACTTTCTAAATAGACTTTAAGGAAACCATCGAATTGTACCATTTCACCATTGGCTATGAAATATTCTTTATGTTTATCGGCTTCTATTTTTACGGTGGTTCGCTCTATTTGGGCATCAGCCATTTGAGAAGCCAAAGTGCGTTTCCAAATCAGTTCGTAGAGTTTATTTTGGTCGGGTTCAGCAGCGATATTAGGGCGGCTCATATCGGTAGGGCGAATGGCTTCGTGTGCCTCTTGTGCTCCTTTACTTTTGGTTGCGAAGTTGCGCACTTGGCTATATTGCTCGCCGAAGAGCTGTACTACTGCATTTTTAGCTGTGGTGAGAGCTTCTTGTGAAAGGTTTACGCTATCGGTACGCATATAGGTGATGAATCCAGATTCGTACAAGCGTTGGGCTACCGTCATTGTTTTACTAACCGAAAAGTGCAATTTTCGTGCGGCTTCTTGTTGAAGCGTGGAAGTAGTAAAAGGCGGTGCAGGTGTTTTTTTAGCGGGTTTTCTTTCTAAGGATTGCACCTTGAAGTGAGCCCCTATATTCTGTTGCAAGAAAGCTTCGGCTTCTGCCTGAGTATCAAAATTTTTAGGGAGGGCTGCTTTTACCACTTTTCCTTCGGCAGTTGTAAATTCGGCGGTAATTCTATAAGAAGATTGTGTTTTGAAGTCCTGTATTTCGCGTTCTCGCTCTACAATAAGGCGTACAGCTACCGACTGCACGCGCCCAGCTGAGAGACCGCTTTTAATTTTTTTCCAAAGTACGGGGGAGAGTTCGTAGCCCACGAGACGGTCGAGCACACGGCGTGCTTGTTGTGCATTTACCAAATTATAATCGATGCCGCGAGGATTTTTAATAGCTTTTTCAATTGCTGATTTAGTAATTGAATTGAAGACAATGCGTTTTGTATTTTCTTTTTTGAGTTTGAGTGTTTCGGCGAGATGCCACGCTATAGCTTCTCCTTCGCGGTCTTCATCGGAAGCCAGCCATACGGTTTCGGCGGTAGCAGTGAGCGCTTTGAGGTCTTTTACGAGGTTTTTCTTATCATTAGAGATGAGGTAGTTTGGTTTAAATCCGTGTTGGATGTCTACCCCTAACTCGTTAGAAGGCAAATCTACAATATGCCCGTAACTGGACACCACTTTGTAGTCCTTACCCAAGAATTTTTCAATAGTTTTAGCCTTTGCAGGCGACTCTACAATCACTACATTCTTAGCCATACGCTTGTTTGTTATTTTGAGTTATTGGGCGCAAAAGTACAAAATAATTACGAATGACGAACGACGAACGACGAAAAAATGCTTTTCTTTCTATTTTTCATTCTTTAGTTCGAGCACTTTGCCTCATTTTTTAAATATTTTCTGCATCAACCCTTTGAAGGTATTGAAATCTAAAGTACGAAATAATTACGAATGACGAACGACGAATGACGAACGACGAACGACGAACGACGAACGACGAACGACGAAAAAATGCTTTTCTTTCTATTTTTTATTTTTTTGATTCGAGTACTTTACCGCCTTTTTTAAATATTTTTTGCATCAAACCTTTAAAGGTATTGAAATCTACTGAATAGGTAAGACCTACCCCTTGTGCATAACCTATACGATCGAGCATATACTGCTGCCATTCGTTTTCACGATTGAATATTTTGGCTGTGAGACTACCATCGGGGTTGAGGCGGAATTGCACTTCTACATTGCCGGCTACGGCAGTACGACTCACACCTCCTACAGGGATACCTACTTTGGCATTCACACTTGCCCAATCGGTGATTTGGGTAGAGACGGTGAAGCCTAAACGGTCGCTATTGATATCGGACGAACTATCGTTGATGCCTGCTTCATACGACACCCCTAAATTCAGCTTGTTATCTTCATCGGATAGCAATTGGTTGAATAGACCTGCAGCTGTTTCAAAAAGGTTATAGGCAACCAAACGATTATCGGTATTTTTCTCACTCATAAACGAGCCTTGTGCTAAGAGCGAGAAAGCTTGTAACTGTTTGCGGTCTTGGTCTTCTAACTTGTAGTTGAGTTCGGATACTAAACTTGGACTGCTATCAGGGAAGGTAATATCGAACAAGGTTTCGGGGTGCATCAGTTCGCCTTCTAATTTAATAACTACCTGAGTATTAATTTTTCGGTTATACTGACTGCTTTCTAAGAGGGTACTTGGGTTAGCACTGAGGTTATAGGCAGCTTTCAGGTCGCGCAAAGTAGCTTTTAGCGGATCACCACTCCACGAAATAGAGCCACCAGGGAGTACGGTAAAGCGTTTATCGATAATGTTCTCGTACTTGAAATTGTAGAAGCCTGAATAGGTAATGAAGTCTCCCCACATATTGAACTTACCATTGGTATTGATTTCAATAAGGAGTGTACCCGCTCCACGCCCTACAAGGCTACTACCTGTTTTTCTATCCATTACAATTTCCACTTCGGCAGTAGGGAGGACATCCAACTCAAAATTCAATTCTAAACCTTTGATAGACTCTAAGTTGCGGTTTAATTGAATCTTCTTATCTCCTTTTTCTATAAAGGTGATAAACGAGTCGTCGCCAACACTCTCGCTATCACTGAGTGGTATTTTAAAAGAAGTACCTTCTTCAGTTTTTGCATTTACTTTAATTGCAATCTCATCTAAAGCTCCTTTAATGGTAGCAGTTCCTTTCATAAAGGCAGTTCCGTAGAAGAGCGCTTCATCGGTATAAGGTGTATTGAGCACCATAAATCGTTTACCCAGAGTTTGCAATTTGAGGTCTAAGAACCAATCTAACAATCTGTTATGACGGATAGAGCCATTGAGGGTAGCCTGAGTTTTATAGGCTGTATCGGTGAGTAGCCAGTTGTCAATATCAAAAGTTTTGTTATTCACCTTGATACGTGCTCCTTCTTGTATATCGGCGTTGAGTTTGAGGTAGTCGATACCTACCCCCGCTTTGTGCAAGGTGAGCGTACCGTCCATCAGCGGGTCGGTTACACTTCCGTTTATTTTCACCTGTCCTGTTATTGTACCGCGTAGGTCGTAGAAGATACCTTCCAAAAACGGGTTGAAAGGCGAGAGTTCAAAGTCCTTGAAATAAACTGTAAGGTCGAGCAAAGTACCTTTTTTCTTATCCAGATTAATTTTTCCGCGTGTAGCAAATCCGAGAGCGCGCCCATTGGAGAAGAAAGCTCCTACATCAAAGGAGGACAAATCGTTATTGCCAAAGATACCGACTTCTAAATCGCCATAGTCGTAGCCATTCAGTTTAAAATACTGAATAAAGAGGTCGGCAGAAGGGTAATACAAATTTCCTCGCTGGGTGAGCGACACATTGCCGTTGAGCGTTCCCGTGAGATTGAGTCCTTTCATTTCGGGGACTATTTTATCTAACGCCACGTTGTGTGCCACCAAATGTAGATTCTTGTAATCTTTGGTAGTGATGAGTCCACTGAGGTTTATATACTGGTTTTGGTGTGCCATTTTGAAGTTGCTCACCTTAATCGTATCGGCGGTACGATTGAGCACAATTTTGTTGTACTCATTCATAGCATTCTCACGGTTAATATACCACTCATTACCTTTGAAATCTATGAGCGATTTTTTGATACCAATAATAGATTCTTGTTTTTTGTTGAGTGTATGATAGAAATTCAACTCGTAAGTATCTTTACCAGTATCCCCACCTTTGAACTCGGTGCGAAAGAAAAGTGTATCTTTAATAGTGGTATTAATCAGGTTGAAATCTTGAATAGCATAGACTCCAAAATCAGCTTTTTTTACTTCAAAATAAGTATTGTACAATGGGTTTTTATTGTCGATTTCAAGGCTAAGACTATCAATTTGATTGTTGTAGGCATTGATACTTGGTGATTTCATCTGGAATTTAAAACTTCCTTTATCGGCATCTATATTGCCATTGACAAAAGTATTGCTACCTATTTTGACTTTGGGTACGAACACTTCTACAATTTTGTTGTAGATATTGAAATGAAAATCTACATATTGGTTTTTCTCTATTTTATAAGGATTATATTGGGTATAGATGCTTCCTACGGCATTTTGGAGTACTTTTTTAATTTCAGTTAATTTAAATTTTCCTTTTACATTTCCGCTGACGATATCAGGTGAATTGATAGTAATTTCTTTAATTCCGTTGTTGAGAGTTGAAACCACTTCAAAATCTTTAAAGGTAAAGTCGCCTGCTGAATTGATGTAATTAGTGTTTTTAAAGGATATTTTTCCTACAATATCATCTAATTGGTTACCCGAAATATCAATTACTACCTTGCCACAGAACTGTGAAATGCTGTCCTTTTCCATAAAGCGTAACGCGTGGAGGTCGGCTAAAGCGATATCAGCTTGGAAATCGAATTTATTATTTCTGCCCGATAAGTCGGCAAGCCCGTTGAAGCTCATCATAAGATTGGGGTCGTGAGTGTCGATCTTACCGCTAAACACCTGATTTCGAAACTCTCCATTGATAGCTATGCGCTGGTAATTATAACCGTTATACCCCACTGAATGAATGGTACCATTGGCATAGAGTTTCATAGTAGCGAAATCTAAGCCTTCGCCACGCACTAACATATCGGTACTGATAGCCCCTATATTAGGATCGTCTAAAATTTTTCCTAAGTGAAATTGATTAGTAGTAAGTGTACCTTCAAAAGCTGTTTTATCGGTATGGGTAAGGTCGTCTAAAGAACCATCGATATGAGCTTCACCGTCATTAGTTTTTAGCCATACATTGGTTTGCAAGGAAGTGGTACGGTAAGCGAAATCACCATCTAAGGAGAACATTCCCAGCCTTTGCAGTTCCTCTGGGATATTTTTGCCCAAGACTTCGGGCATCAAGTAAGCTAAATCGTTATAAATACTCTCGGCGTGTAGGTTTTTGGCGATAACGGCGATATTAGCGTGTTGAGAGAGCAGATTTTGAAAAGCTAAATCACCTTCAATAAGTGTATTTTGATAGGAGATTTTACCTTGAGGAATGACAAAATTATTCAATGTACCCTTCATAGTTACGCCTTCTAACACTATATTTCTACCCCCATTGAAACCGTTGTAGAAAGCGTTTAAATCGGTAGTGTTCACAATAGCTTTAGGCAGATGGACATCAAAGACTACTTTATTTACAAAATCGCCAAAACTGCCATTGTGAGGCAACATAGTTATCGTACCTTGAAGGTCAGTTTGAGGTGTTTGCAATCGCAAATCCTTAGCTTGCATCAAGCTATCGGTATAGCTAAAATAGGTGTTTAGGTGGGTAACTTCTAATTTGTTGTCGAAACGGAAGTTGGCTTCTTTCATTTCAAAGAAGATTTTACTACCTAAGATTTTAAAGTCGTTTAGTTCGGTGTTTAGTTTAGTAACTTTTAGTATAGAAGGGTCAGGATTGTTATCATTGGAAATATAACAATAGCTATCTTTGAGCTCTATACCTTTAGCTTTCATCACAAATTTACCTGTACTGGGTTCACCTGAATCGAATTTATTCACAAATACATCGAGGTTTGAGAGTGTATCGCCTTTGTGAGTTTTCATATTGAAAACAATGCTATCACCTTTGATATTGCCGAAGTACAGATTACCATCAATCAGCTGTTTGAAGTCTAAAATAGAAGTAGTGAGTTTTTTAGCTGAAATAAGCGTATCTTGTTTATGGTCGCGAATAAGGATGTGCTTGATATCTACATCACCATTGATTTTCAAGTGAATGCGGTCGATATTTAAGTCGATACCAAATTCCTTATTCAGGTAAGCTACTGCCTTTTTAGCAATGAAAGTTTGGGTGGCAGGTAAGGTCAAAAGAAGAGCCGTAACCCCCAGTAACACAAGGGTTATAAGGAAGAAACGAACAAGTATTTTTCGTAATTTTTTGATAGAATGAGTGTTTTAGTTGTTGTATATAAAGTAGGGGCATTTTGCAAAACGCCCCTACAGAGTTGATCATATTACGCGTCGATTTTCGCATATTTAGCGTTTTTCTCGATAAACTCACGACGGGGAGGGACTTCGTCACCCATTAGCATAGAGAAAACGCGGTCGGCTTCAGTAGCGTTATCGATAGTTACTTGGCGGAGAGTACGGTGTTGAGGATTCATAGTTGTATCCCACAACTGGTGGTCGTTCATTTCACCTAAACCTTTGTAACGCTGAATGGTTACATTGCCCATTTCGGCAGAAAGTGCATCGCGTTGTTTTTCATTCCAAGCGTATTCTTCGCGTTTGCTACCTTTACTTTTCACCAAATAGAGCGGTGGTGTAGCGATATACACGTGACCATTTTCTATAAGTTCACGCATATAGCGGAAGAAGAATGTAAGGATAAGAGTTGTAATGTGAGAGCCATCAACATCGGCATCGCACATAATAATCACTTTATGATAACGTAGCTTACTCAAATTAAGTGCTTTAGCATCTTCTTCAGTACCGACAGTTACCCCCAAAGCGGTATAGATATTTTTAATTTCGTCGCTATCAAATACTTTGTGTTGCATTGCTTTTTCGACATTGAGGATTTTACCTCTGAGAGGCAATATTGCTTGGTTATCTTTATTTCGACCTTGTTTAGCAGTACCGCCCGCTGAGTCACCCTCAACGAGGAAGAGTTCGCATTTTGTAGGGTCTTCTTCAGAACAATCGGCAAGTTTACCAGGGAGACCTCCACCGCTCATCACGCTTTTACGTTGCACCATTTCACGGGCTTTGCGTGCTGCCTGACGAGCTTGAGCTGCTAAAATAACTTTCTCAACAATGGTTTTGGCATCATTAGGATTTTCCTCGAGATAATCTTCGAGCATTTGCCCAACGGCTTGAGATACTGCTGAAGTGACTTCACGGTTACCGAGTTTAGTTTTAGTTTGACCTTCAAATTGAGGTTCAGCGACTTTTACTGAAATAACGGCGGTAAGACCTTCACGGAAGTCATCACCTTCAATCTCTACAGGATTCTTTTTATCCTTGCTCATTTTTTCGAGCAAACCTGATTTATCGGCATAGGCTTTGAGCGTACGGGTAAGCCCCATACGGAAACCTTGCAAATGAGTTCCTCCTTCAGAAGTGTTGATATTATTGACGTAAGAGTGCAGGTTCTCGTTGTAAGAGTCGTTGTAAATCATAGCGACTTCTACTGGAATACCGTTCTTTTCACCTTCCATAGCAATTACACCGCCAATGATAGGCATACGGTTGCCGTCAAGGAATTTCACGAACTCTTTCAATCCATTTTCTGAATAGAATTTTTCAGTGATAAAGTTACCTTTTTCGTCCTTATTACGGAGGTCGGTAAGGGTAATTGTAATACCTTTATTTAAATAAGCGAGTTCACGGATACGAGCGGCAAGAGTATCGTACTTATACTCGGTAGTTTGTTCAAAGATCAATTCATCGGGGTGGAAAGTAACTTTAGTACCACGTTTATCGGTATCACCTACCTGTTTTACAGGGTACATAGCGACCCCACGTTGGTACTCTTGTTCCCATATTTTGCCGTCGCGATATACAGTAGCTTTTAGATGGTCGGAAAGGGCATTTACGCAGGAAACCCCCACACCGTGCAAACCGCCTGATACTTTGTAAGAGCCTTTATCGAATTTACCACCTGCACCGATTTTGGTCATTACCACTTGGAGAGCAGAAACGCCTTCTTTTTTGTGGATATCGACGGGGATACCACGTCCATTATCTTCGACGGTAATAGAATTATCTTCGTTGATAGTTACAGAAATCGTATCGCAATAACCAGCGAGGGCTTCATCGATAGAGTTATCGAGCACCTCGTATACAAGGTGGTGCAAACCGCGTGTTCCTACATCACCGATGTACATAGAGGGGCGCATACGCACGTGTTCCATTCCTTCGAGGGATTGGATATTATCTGCTGAATAGTCAGCAGAATTTAATTGTTCGTTATCTAATTCTTCTGCCATAATTTTATTATCGAATCAAGGGTGCAAAGGTACGAATAATTGGCTAATTTTGCAAATTAGTGAATTTACTAATTAAAAAACTCCCCGATTAGCATTAGTTAATCGGGGA
>NZ_KB291417.1:0-521 GCF_000318295.1 Capnocytophaga sp. oral taxon 326 str. F0382 | reverse complement strand
ACAACTTCACAGCCTCATTTTTGTCCATTACGCCAGATTTTTCTATTTGATCCGCTATATTTTCAAACAAATCGTTCTTTGTTTTTTCGTATAATTCGCGGAACTTCTTAGCGTATTCTTTAGGAAAAGACTTCCAAAAGTTTTCATCTTCTATTATGTTATTATAATAATAGTGGTATCCTTTAGGTATCTTTGCTATCGACTCATATAGCACTTCAAACTTGTTAGGTATATTGCTTTTCGCAATAAGGTAGTACAGAATTTCTTTCTTATAAATAGATGCTTTAGGAAGTATTTCCAAAATAAGTTTGTTAAGACGAGAACTATTTTCTTCTAAATTAGAAAGAACTTTAAGAGCTTCTAAACTGTAATTATCATCGCATTTCTTAAGACTTAACAGATAATTATAGAATAAATCAGCCCAACGTGAGTCTATTTTATCAGGTGTAATAGGACGTAATTTTTTATAGAAAATTGAATTTAAAATGCAAAACTACAAAAAATAATGTAATTAACTCATA
>NZ_KB291416.1:0-1760 GCF_000318295.1 Capnocytophaga sp. oral taxon 326 str. F0382 | reverse complement strand
AATTTTAACATTTCTTTGATAAACACTAATGAAATATTATAAAAATTATACCTCTGTAATGCATATTATCATTCAAACTTTTCTGAACTATTTAACCAACTACAATCTTTTATTTCTGATAAAGGAGTAGATATTAATTTTTCATTATCATCAGACAAATATATTACAAATATTTCACTATCCTTATAACAAAAATACATTGGATTGATAGTGGGGCTATCTATATTATAGAAAATGTATTCAGGTTTTAAATAAGTGAAAAAGTCAATATACAAATATTCTTTATAATATACAGAATTGAAGTTTTTCAGCACTCTATCTTTTTCTGTAGTTGCTAAAATACAATTTTCCTCATCATAGATGTAACACTTGAAAGGTTTATTTCTACTCAGTGAAAGGTGTTCTAATAAATCAGTACTTGAACATTCTTTATTTTTTTCTGTCTGATATTGAAAAAACACTATAAAGTAAGCTAATGCCCCGATTGTTGTTCCTTTAGATATTCCTAACTTCTTTTTAGATGATTCTATAGCTTTTTGCTCTATTTTCTTTAGATCATACTTTGCAACTTTTGAAAGAATATTTTGTGATATTCCTTCAACAGCATAACAAAACAATAATATTATAAAAAAAATCTTTTTCATAATTTATCAAATAACCCTTCTGATGCGTTTAACCAATCACAATCTTCTATATCAGATAGTGGCGTACAAATTATCTTTTCATTATTATCTGATAAATATACTATAAATATTTCATTGTCTTTATAACAAAGATACATTGTGTTTTTTGTACGACTGTCTAAATTTAAAAATATGTATTGAGGTTTAAATTCAGTAAAAAACTTTATATATAAATACTCTTTAAAATAATCAGGACTGTATTCTTTAAAAATATTTCCTCTATAGGTTGTTTTTGCTAATATCACATAATTATTTCTGTTATAGACAAAACCGATAGGATTAGTTTCTAATTTTAGGTATTTAAGCAATTCATTACTTGAACAAGGATTCCCTTTTCTCATATGTTCAGAAAAAGTAACTACAAAATAGTGAATAGCACCTACTGATAACTCTTTAGGTAATCGCAATTTCTGTTTCACCTTTCTTATAGTTCTTAGTTCCACTTCTTTTAAATCATATCTTCTAAGCTCTGAAAGGATTCTTTGCGCTTGTCCTCCTATAGTGTAAAAAACACAGAAAAATACTATTAAGAATATTTTTTTCATAACTATTAAGGTTGTATTTTAAATATATATTTCATAGAATTAGCCTTAATAGTCGTATAAGCTCCAATAGCAGGATCCATCGCTTGATAAATCACTTTATAATAAAGACTGCCTGATATCCTTTGATAAGTTTTGAGAAACACACTATTTAAAGCTGTTGCGTGAGTAATACCTGCTTGTGAACTATTAGAAATCAAATAGAAATGATTGCCTCTGTTCATCATTCCTGCTATCTGTTCTGCTCCAATTTTGTCTTTAGGTAAATAATTTGTAAATCTAACAACATTTCTACCTGTTTCACTTTTTATCGCATTATTGAAACTATTGACATCTATTGGTGTTGTATTAGGATCGCCATGTAGAATAGTACGATATCTTGTTTGCGATATACCTGTTGTAGATTCTCCAGTAGCAGGTGCACAATTATACTGTCCTTGTTGTTTTACTAAAGGCAATTGTTGATTTGCCAAGTATCTTTCTTCCAAAAGTGTAGCACCGTCCCAAAAACGTCTTCCGTCAATAGCGGCATCTA
>NZ_KB291415.1:17263-19869 GCF_000318295.1 Capnocytophaga sp. oral taxon 326 str. F0382 | reverse complement strand
TTTATCTTCCTTATTTCTTTAGGGAGTGGTATTGGGCTTGCACCTCCTATATTTACGCCAGCTTTTAGTTCGTATTCCCAACCTTTTTCTTCTGATTGTACAAGCGTTTCAGTACGTTCATTTTGAGCGTGTAACAAACTGCCGAATAGTATTAAACATACAACAAAAATATTTGTTTTCATAACCTGATTATTCATAGAGATCCCATTCCTTTAATATGATAGTTCATTTTTACTAACTATTGATGTTTAACGAAAAACAACAGCAAAAACTGTGCGAAAGTAGTATTTTAGAACAAAAAAAGAGGTTAGCTAAAAAGTTAACCTCTTGAATAATTTATTTTAGGAAAGACATTATTTTATATCTTCAGGGTTTAGAGTAAAAGTTATTTTCTTTTGAGAGCAAGTGAGCATTCCGTTATAGAGTTTTTCTACTCTGTTACCATTTACATAAAAATCAATGTCATAAATGTTATTATACACTTTTTGATTCATAAAGACTTTGGTAGCACCTGCTTCTAATTCATAATTTTGACCTTTGAATTTTACAGTGCATTTCTTATCGGTTTTGTTTTCAACAATCACTTGTCCGCGTTCAGCAGTAGTAAATTTTACGTTTTCAGTTTTATCACCGGAAATTGTTATATTTCCTTTTTTATTGGTACCACAAGGGAGGGTAACTGAATAATCGTAAGTAGCCATTGCTAAAGGAATCATTACTCTTCCTTTACTATCAGTGTTTAATGAAATGTTGTTGATATTTACAGTAGCGTTTTCTACAGTTTCGTTTTCACTATCGGTAACTACAAAAGTAACAGTAACCTTTTTAGGGATGTTGATAGTAGCTTCTTTTAGAGAGCCGTCGAGATTTACATCAACTGATAGATAAAAGGGCGCTTCTTCAGTGAGGATAAAAAAGTGATAATCAGTGATGTTTTTTTCTTCTGGAGTAAAAATGAAGCGTACAATTCCCTCATTATTGGTATTGCCTGTTAGTTCTACTTGTCCTGAAATATAGTCCTCATTGCCATTTGTTCTTTCAAGGAGATTTGTTATACTTTCAAACTTGAAAGAGCCACCTACACCATATACTTTTTTATTAGCAACGGGTTTGCCGTCTTGGGTTACTTTGATATTAACGGCAGCCTTACCGTCTTCTTTTTTCTTTTTAACGGTGAGGTTCACGGTGTTATCACCAGCGCGGATTTCTTTTTCAACCACATCGGATACTGGCATACCATTTTTCTCTAACACAAAGTAAAGGGTTTTACCAATGTGTTTATTTGCTTCAAACTTGGTATTGGCATTCTTTAAAGATACATTAGCTATCGTTTTAGGGTTTTGATTTGCAGGAGCGTCTGTAACTTTTAAGTTAATGCCATTCACCTCACCACTTACAATTACTTCCACTATAGCTGTTTGTGTAGTGTTAGTAGTTGTGCTTGTTTGGGTAGTGTTAGTAGTTGTGCCCGTTTGTGTAGTGACAGTGGTAGTACCAGTTTGGGTAGTGTTAGTGGTTGTTCCCGTTTGGTTAGTAGAGGTTTGAGTACCTACGGGAGCAGTAGTCTCGTCGTCCTTAGAACAACTTATCACAAAAAGAGTGAATAGGCAAAATATTGCCCAGAAAGAATAAATGTTTTTCATACTATCTATAAATTTAACGTTATTGGCGTTGTTTTTTTTTCGGGACAAAAGTATAACAAACTCACAATATGAGCAAATAAAAAATTAACTTTTTTTTAAAATTTTTACAGCATAATTGTAAGTTTAAGTCAATCTTTTAGTTACGTTTTGTTAAAATTATTTTCTAAATCATTTCGATTCAAGGAAAGGGGAAAATTATTTTGAAGAGAAGTGTTTAAAAAGGAGTGTCTAAAAAAGTTTTTGTGAGGACGTTTACACGACGCCCTCACAAAATATGATTGATTATCAGTAGATTCACCTTGAGAAAATCATTGGATTTTGACGAAGTTTTAGATAAAATTGTTTAAAAGTGATACCCAAAACCTATATTCATATAGATAGGGTACATATTAAAGGTTATGCTTTTGAAGTCTTTTGTAAAAATATTGTTTATTCCATAGGATAGTTCAGCGTTGATATTAAAGCGTTTGAAGGCTTGCCAAGAGCCTCCTATCAGTACGCCCCAATGCCAATGGCGTAGATGATTGCTAAAATCATAAGAGGCTATCTGTCCGTTAGTAAAACTTACTTTCTCACCGATAGGACTACCTTCTCGTAAATAACCTTCGGTTACATAGCCTGAGAAATTGCCGTCCATACGGTAAGAAACGAATGTACCTAAGCGCAATTTCCAACGATTAGCAAGGTGATAGTTCAGTGATATAGGCAAGGTAACGAATGAACTTTTGTAGGTAGTATGTACATCACCCGTCCAATAGCCCGCCACGTGGTTACCTTGTTCTATAATCTCCATTCCGTAGTTCTTTACATTTGCATCAGTTTCCATACCTTTTTCTTCTAAGCGCAAACCTGCTGAGATACCCCATTTAGGGGTGAGCCATTTGGTGGCAGTACCTTCAAATGAGCCATTAAACTTTGGGCTATATCCCTTTATCTTCCTTATTTCTTTAGGGAGTGGTATTG
>NZ_KB291415.1:0-17243 GCF_000318295.1 Capnocytophaga sp. oral taxon 326 str. F0382 | reverse complement strand
TTTTGTAGGTAGTATGTACATCACCCGTCCAATAACCCGCTACGTGGTTACCTTGTTCTATAATTTCCATTCCGTAGTTCTTTACATTCGCATCGGTTTCCATACCCTTTTCTTCCAATCGTAAGCTAACTGAAATACCCCATTTAGGAGTAAGCCATTTGGTTACAGTTCCTTCGAATGAGCCATTAAACTTTGGGCTATATCCTTTTATCTTCCTTATTTCTTTAGGGAGTGGTATTGGGCTTGCACCTCCTATATTTACGCCAGCTTTTAGTTCGTATTCCCAACCTTTAGCTTCTGATTGTACAAGCGTTTCAGTACGTTCGTTTTGCGCGTATGAAAAACAGCTCAATAGCATCAAGCATACAATAACGATATTCTTTTTCATAACTTCATTATTCATAAGATAATTGCATTTCATCTACATAAAGAGTACTACCTACAGCAGCTGTAAAATCAGCGCCTTTTTCACTGGAACTAAGTACTATAGCGAGACTATACTTTCCTTCTTTTAGTTTTTTAGTATCGATAGAGCGACCTTTTATTGTTTTAAAAGGAATAGAGAACTGTACCCAATTATCGGTTTCTCTTTTGTCGGTTAGTTGTGCCATTAACACTATATTATTGTGTGTTTTGATGTTAGTACCATCTAAATGAGGTACTTGAGAAGTTACCTCGTAGAGCACTGCATAAATATCACATTTGTCTTTTTGGTTAGGTATTACATTGCCGTTTTTATCGGTAAGTTTTTCACCTGCTTTGTATTTGTAGTAGCCTGAAAGATTAGTAGGTTTTCTTTTGAAAGGAATCCCGAAATGGGTAGATTTTGCGGGGGTGAACAAATTTATTTCAAAACTTCCTGTGAAGAGATTACCAGCTGCGATAGGAGCACCAAAAGTTTTTCCTAAAACCCCTGTGCTTTGCGTTACGAGTTTCACGCATTTCCCTCTGTATCCACTCTCACTCTGACTTGTGGGGAACTCATCGGGTTTAGCACTACTGTTGGTAAATTTAAACCCTGCATTTCCGCTACTCCAAGCGATTTCCTGTCCGCTTACTGAGGTATCGTAAAAAGTGTAGTAGCCATCGGTAACACGAGCGTTTTCGAAGTGATAGTGAGCGATAATTTCGTTAGTAAGACAACTTACTTTATAAGTTTTCTGCCAATTACCGTCCTCAGAGGTTACCACATAAGTTTGAGGGGTAGAAAAATTGCGTACAGTACCGCTGGTAGGACTGATAGTTGCCCCTTGTGTAAGGGTGAAACGAGGGGCGAGGTTTTTTACTTTATCTAAATCGGTTACGTAGAGTTTTACCTCAGTGTTTTGGATTATGGGCTCACGAATGAGCAGATTGCCGTCGACCTCACAGGTTAGGATATCGGCTTCGGCATTTGGGGCTTCGCTTTTGATACAGCTTTGCAATGTGAATAGCAAGGCTGTAATGATAAAAAAGTTTTGAAGTTTCATATTTTATTGAGTGTTGAACTAAACAGATTGCAAAAGTATGAAAGAATTAACAAATTAGCAAATTAGCAAATTGTTTACGTTTGTTAAAACGAAACGAATGGAAAAATCGCTATCATTTTTTGTTCATTTTTGCATAAAAATAATCAATCACTTTATTTACAGCATTTTAAATTTTTACACTTATGCTTTAGTATCAAAAAATAGCCACAAATTTGATAGTGTTTGACCGGTTTTTGATAGTGGTTTGCTTTCTTTTGACCTACCTTTGCCACCGAAAATTAATCGAAAAAAACATACCAATATGATGAGTAGAAAAATAAACAAACGTATTTTACTATCGCTTTTGCTCTGTAACTTTTCGGGTGCTCTTTTCGCCCAAGAGGTAAAAGGAGTGGTAAAAGCAAAAGCCGATAACAGCCCTATGATGGGTGTAACGGTGATGGTGAAAAACAAAACAGTAGGAGCATCTACTGATTTTGACGGGAATTATACCCTTCATCCCGTCGCTGCCACCGATAGTTTGGTCTTTTCATATATTGGCTACAAAACCCAAACTGTAGCTGTGAAAGGACGAAAGAATATAAGTGTGACCTTAGAAGAAGAAGTAACTGCCTTAGAAGGTGTTACCATATCGGTAGGGTATCGCGCTGAACGCAAAACCGACCTTACAGGGGCAGTATCGGTAGTAAAGGTAAACGAAATGATGTCTACCTCCGAGAACAACCCTATGAAAGCCCTACAAGGTCGTGTAGCAGGGATGCAAGTAACCGATAACGGAGGTCCTGCAGGGAAAGCAACCATTCGCATTCGCGGTATCGGTACGCTCAACAACAACGACCCTCTTTATATTATTGACGGAGTACCTACCCAAGGCGGTATGCACGAGCTCAACTCTAACGATATTGAGAGCATACAAGTGTTGCGAGATGCTTCGGCTGCTAGTATCTACGGGTCGCGTGCTGCCAATGGGGTGATTGTTATTACCACTAAAAAAGGTAAGAAAGGTGTGCTAAAAGTGGATTTCGACCATTATCCTACCATATCGATGTTTCACTCACGTATGAAAATGCTCAATTCCAACGAGTACGCACAAGTGCTTTGGAAAGCGGCGGTGAATCGAGGCAACAACCCTAACCAAAACCCATTGGGCATTCACTATGATTACACTACCGATGCTAACGGGCACGCTACCCTCAACAATTTGTACTACCCACGCGAGTATTTTGATAAAACAGGTAGCCCTATGTTACCTTCTAATACCGATTGGTTCAAAGAAATCACCCGTATGGGAGTAACCGAATCGGACAACCTTTCAGTTACTAATGGTACTGAAAAAGGGAATTACTTCCTCTCTTTGGGCTATTACAACAACGACGGTATGGTAAAGAATACTGATTTCTCTCGTCTTTCAGCTCGTATCAATACTGATTACAAGCTCTTTGGCGATGTGGTAACCATAGGTGAAAATTTCACCGTAAACCGTACCAGTGAGGTAGAACAACCGCACCAAATCACCGAATCGGCAATGATAGCGGTACCTTTTATTCCAGTACGCACTACCGATGGCAAACACTGGGGCGGACCTGTAAACGGATTGCCCGACCGTCAGAACCCTGCACGCCTTGTAGCCGATAATAAGGATAATCGCTACAATTATTGGCGTATGTTCGGGAATGCCTTTGTGAATATCCAGCCTATCAAAGGATTGAATGTGCGTTCTAACTTTGGTATAGACTATGGCAACTTCTATAAACGCGTGCTGAACCGTTCGTATGTTTCAGGATTTATGGAAGAAGGCAAAGAAAAAACTTTCTCTCAACTCGAGCAAGCCCACTGGACAAAATGGAACTGGGCTAATACTGCTACTTACGATTTTGAACTCGGCAAGAGTCGTTTTGAAACCCTTGCAGGGATGGAGATGTACTCACAGAACGACCTTAATTTTGCTATCAAAGGGAATAACCTCGCGGTAGAAACACCTGAATATATGTGGCCTTCATTGGCAACTGGGGGCGTGAGTGGTAGTGGTTCAACTACGGGCTATAAGTTGCTTTCTTTCTTCGGAAAAATCAACTACGCTTTCGATAATAAATACCTTGCTTCAGTAACCCTCCGCCACGATGGTTCTTCACGTTTTGCCAAAGATAATCGCTGGGGTACTTTCCCTGCGTTCAACTTAGGATGGCGCATCTCTCAAGAGTCCTTTATGGAGAAAATCAACCATACTGTTTCCGACCTCAAATTGCGTTTCGGTTGGGGACAAAACGGTAACCAAGATATCAACAACTACGCTATCTACGACATCTTCGACCCTTACTATGGGGTAACAGGCGACTTTATATGGAACGGTATCTGGAAAACCTCTTACGACCTCGACGGTAAGGGCTCAGGACAATTGGCTTCAGGATTCCGTCGTACACGTCTTGGTAACAAAAACCTCAAATGGGAAACCACTACCCAAACTAACTTTGGTATCGATTTCGGTTTCTTCGATAATAGCTTGTATGGCTCAGCTGAATACTATATCAAGAAAACTAAAGACATCTTAGTAGAACCTCCTTATGCAGGTATCAAAGGAGAAGGCGCTTACCAATGGGTAAATGGTGCTGCTGTTGAGAATAAAGGTTTAGAAGTATCAGTGGGCTATCGCAATGAAACTAAAGGCGGACTCAAATACGATATCAACGCCAATGTCGCTACCAACAAGAATAAAATTACAGAGCTCCCTACTTCAGTAATCAACTCTTATGGTGGTAATGGTAAATGGGATAATGGTTTAGGTCGCCCTATAGGCTCTAACAACTTCTATGGCTATGTAGCCGATGGTATCTTCAAAACTCAAGAAGAAGTAGATCATCATCCTATACAAAACGGTAAAGGTATCGGTCGTATCCGCTACCGCGATTTGAACAACGATGGCAAAATCGATGAAGACGACCGCACTTGGATAGGCAATCCACAACCCGATTTTATCTATGGTCTTAACCTCAATTTGGAGTATAAAAACTTCGATTTCACTGCTTTCTTCCAAGGCGTACAGAACGTAGATGTGGTGTCTAACGTGAAACGCCACACCGATTTCTGGAGTGTACAAGATACTTATGGTAACAAAGGTCGCCGTTTGCTCGATGCTTTCGACCCCGTTACCAACCCTGATTCTGATATTCCAAGTGTATCAAGCGTAGACGACAACAACGAAGGACGTATGTCTACTTACTATGTAGAAAACGGTTCATACCTCAAACTTCGCAACGTACAATTGGGCTATACCTTGCCTAAAGAACTATCTGAAAGGATAAAACTCAGCAAGTTGCGCTTGTATGTAAGCGGTCAGAACCTATGGACACTCAAAAGCAAATCGTTCACTGGTAAAGACCCTGAAAATCCTAACTACGGCTATCCTATCCCAATCACCTTTACGATGGGACTTAATGCTAGTTTTTAGCCCACTAAAAATAACAGACAAATGAAAAAGATAATATATACCACCGCGATATGTGCAGCGCTTTTTACAACAAGCTGCAGTTTTTTAGACGATAATCCACAAGGGATTATGAGTGAAAAAGAGGCAATCTCTAAAGCCGATGGACTTGCAACCGCTGCCTATGCTGCTTTAGGTAACGACCACTACGATACACCTTTTAGCCTTTGGATATATGGCAACGTACGCGCCGACGATGCCTATAAAGGCGGTCAGGATGTGAGTGATATTCAAGTGTTTCACTTCTACGAGATAGCTCAAAATATCGACCCTACTTATGCGGAAGCTGATAAGTTCTGGTTTATGTGTTACCAAGCTGTTTCGCGTACCAATACCGCACTGAAAGCACTACAACAAGCATCGGATGCCGAAGTGCCTAACCGCCAATCACGCATAGGCGAAATGTACTTCTTGCGCGGGCACTTCTACTTTATTCTTAAAACCATTTTTGGGCATATACCTTTCGTAGACGAAAACACTCCTGATAGTGCCTACGAAACTACCCCTAACACCTTGCCAAACGATGAACAATGGCAAAAGATAGCTGCCGATTTTAAGAAAGCTTACGACCTATTGCCTGCCACTCAAGCACAAAAAGGTAGAGCAACCAAAGGGGCAGCAGCGGCTTACCTCGCTAAAACTTACTTGTACAAAGCCTATCGCCAAAGTGAAAACAACAGCGTAACTAGTATCAACAGCCAAGATTTACAAGAAGTGCTCACCTATACCAGCGCTGTGTTAGGCTCTACTTATGGTTTGGAAGACGACTTTGCCTTCAACTTCCTACCTGGGGGCTATGAAAATGGTAAAGAGTCGCTCTTTGCTGTGCAATACTCAGTAGACGATGGTACTCAATACGGAAGTCTCAACTGGGGTGATGTACTCTCTACACCACAAAAGTTAGGCTGCTGTGACTTCCACAAACCGAGTCAGAATTTGGTAAATGCCTTCAAAACAGTGAATGGATTGCCTGATTTTGATAACTTCAACAACAACGATTACAATGCGGCTAACGATAAAGCCGACCCTCGTTTGTTCCACACCGTTGCCTTACCTGGCTTGCCTTATAAGTACAATGCCGATTTGATTTACAAAAACGACTGGAATCGCAATAGCAATGTATATGGTTTCTATGCCTCCCTCAAAGAAAATGTAGACCCTTCTTGCTCTTGCTTCCGCAATATCAACCCTTTCCGCGGTAATTCTAAGAACCGTATCGTAATACGTTATGCCGATGTACTCCTAATGCGCGCCGAAGCCCTTATCGAGCTCAACCGTAGCAACGAAGCCTTGCCACTTATCAACCAAGTGCGCCAACGTGCCAAACAAAGTACTTCTATGATTCCTTATGCAACCAATGCTGATATCGCCTTATACCAAGATGGCGTAAATATCACTTGGAATCAAGAAAACGCACGCAAAGCACTCCGTTGGGAACGCCGTTTAGAGTTTGCTATGGAAGGCAGTCGCTTCTTCGACCTTGTGCGTTGGGGTATCGCCGACCAAGTGCTCAACGACTATTTTACTAAAGAGAAAACACGTCGCCCAGCAATATTTAGCAGTGCTTATTTCACTAAAAACAAGAATGAGTACATCCCTATTCCACAAAACCAAATAGGGTACGTAAAAGGTATTTACAAACAAAATGCAGGATTCTAATATGAAAACAACAGTACACAAACTCGCCCTCAGTATGGCAGCTTTGCTCGGCTTGTTTAGCTGCGACGAGAAACACGAAGGCGAACTTATCAACGATAAAGAGGCTAAAATCAATGCCTTCCAAGCCAATGGTATCGATGGAATTATCGACGAGGAGAAACAAACCATTACCGTTTACGCTCCTTGGTCGGCTACTCTTACCAATATGTCCACCTCCCTCAGCTTGCCCGAGGGAGCTACCTCAGTGCCTAAAGGTGCTACGGGAGTAGATTTGAGTAAAGGTGCTAAGTACCGCATCTTTAATGGTAACCTCTATTGGGATTATACCGTTACCGCTCAGTACCCTAAGATAGAGAACTTTGTTATCGGAAAGTACAAAGGAACTATCGACCACAGTACGGGTAAAATAAGTGTGAAATACCCCAAAGGAGAAGCAGTAACTGCGCTAACTCCTACTTTTAGCACTACCCCTAATGCTACCGTAAGCCCTGCTTCGGGAGTTGCCCAAAACTTCACTCAAAGCGTTACTTACACTATGAATTACCGCGGTGAGAGTTTTGCGTATAATGTAGAGATTATACCTACCAACTTTGCGCCTATTGCCTTTGTAGGTACAGCTAAGAGTGCTTCTGCTATCGCCAATGAAGATGAGAAAGCTGCTTACACTTGGCTTGCCGAAAACTACGACACTGCCAAATACATCTCATTTAGCGACATCAAGGACGGCAAAGTTAATCTTACCGACTACAAAGTGATTTGGTGGCATTGGGATAACAACAAAGAGTTGCCCGCTGAAGCCAAAGCAGATGCCGTTGTGAACAAAATGAAACAATTCTATGCTGCTGGAGGTTCGTTCTTATTCTCTTCTTGGGCTGTACAGTACGTAGTCGATTTAGGTATCGCCTTAGACGGCAAGGTGGTAAACAATATGTGGGGAGAAGGCAACAGTCCATTTGCAATTGGTGATGACTGGGGTATTTGCTATAAAGGCAACGAAAGCCACCCCCTTTTCAAAGGATTGACTAAGAAAACAGGTACTAACGATGTCGCCTTCTTACTCTCTAGAGGGGTAAAAGCCAAAGCACATAATGCCTTATGGAACTTTGAGTGGGGTGATTATGCCAATAATGTAGCAGGCTGGCAAACTGCCAGTGGTGCTAAGTTATTAGCAAGTTTTCACTGGAATGATGCTATGAACCGCGCAGCGATTTTTGAATATATCAAACGAGGCAATGCAGGTCGCACCATTTGTATAGGTATTGAAGGCTACGACTGGTATAACGAAGATAATTCACCCGCTAATACCTACAAAAGCAATATCGAATTGCTTACTGCCAACGCTTTAGAATATTTAGCAAATTAATAAATAAAGATGATGAAAAGAACACTTACATTAGCGCTTTGCGCTACCGCCCTAATAGCTTGTGAAAAAAAAGAATATTGTAGTAACGACCCTAATGCGGCTCCCGATGCCGCTACTTGTTATGCCGTACAAGATTACGGTCGTACTTATAAACATTTCTTCCAGCCCAAAAATGCGTGGGTAGGCGACCCTATGCCGTTCTACGATAACGGTAAGTTCCATATCTTTTACCTATACGACCAACGTCCAGCACCTGCAACCTTCCACCCTTGGTATAGTGCTACCACTACCGATTTGGTAAATTATACTGATAATGGTGAAGCAATCGCTTGTGGTGCTGATGGTTCGCACGAAGATGCCCTCGGTACAGGTTCAGTATTCAAAGATGGGAATACCTATTACGCTTTCTACACAGGGCATAACGGCGATTTAGACCCCAAAGAAATCATCTATTGGGCTACCTCTACCGACTTGAAAACGTGGACAAAGGATACACAACATTCCTTCCGTGCCCCCGACGGCTATGACCGCAATGAGTTTCGCGACCCTATTGTATTTAAAGAAGGAAATGCCTACAAGATGCTCCTCAGCACCCGTGCCGATATAGGAAGCGGTGTGTGGAAAGCTGTTGTAGCTCAATTCACCTCTACCGACCTTAAGAACTGGACGAAAGACCCGAATACTCCCTTCTTTTATACTGACCCTTCTGCCTTTATGGTAGAGTGTCCCGATGTGTTTACACAAGGAAACTACCAATATTTGATATTTTCCAACATTGAGGAAAGCGTGCGCCGTGTGCAATACAGATACCGCCGTGTAGGAAGCACCGATTGGATAACCCCTGCACAACAAGATTTAGACGACCGTGTGTTCTATGCCGGAAAAACCGCTACCGACGGCACTCACCGCTATATATGGGGGTGGAATCCGTCACGTATCAACTACGAAGATAACGCCGCCTACCACTGGGGAGGTTCATTGGCAGTGCACGAGCTCACTCAAAACGCCGATGGAACCCTTAACGTGAAAATGCCCACTGCTTTTGATAGCAAGCAAGCCATATCTGCCTCACTTGGCAATATAGCCTTAGACAACAATAACCGTGTGTTCGACCGCCTTGGCACTGGGTTTAACAAGATAGTTGCCAAAATAAAAGCCAATACCGCCACCGAGTTTGGGGTGATGTTTGGTGCTTGTGGTAACCTTTATGAAACCTACCGCGTAACGCTTAATCTCAACAAAGGAGAGTTGCAACTCAACCGCGTGATTAGAGACGGAGGCACTGCTACCATCAATAGCATAAAACTCCCCACGAACGCCAACAAGGAATACACTGTGAAAATAGTGCAAGAAGGCTCAGCAGCAGCAATCTATGTGAACGATGTAGTAGCCCTTTCTATCCGTTGCTACAAGATGAACCAAAACCCTTGGGGAATCTTTGCTAACGGAACAGCCAACTTCCAATTCTAAGAATTGAAGAATTCGCAACGTTTTCTAAAATTCGTTATTAATTTCTTAAGTATTGATTAAGTGGACACTATGTGGTTATTAAGTGGTGCTAAGCAATAGAAAACCCATTGAAAAAAACGCAATATTTTATCTAAAACATTGCGAAAAACGCAAAAAGAATTATTCTTTCATTACTTTATAAATTGTGGTATACATAAACTTTGTCAAAGTCCATAGACTTTGACAAAGTCTATACCCCATAAATTTGTAAAAACCAAATAAAATAACTACATTTGCCACACCAAAAAAATAGAATAAACAAACCCCCATCACCTTTGCAGCTTGCCCCTCTCCTTGGGAGTAGTCTCTGAATACTTGCAAGAGAGTATGTGATGAACGGGGTGAGGATTTAAATAAAAGTATATGAATAACAAACTAATAGCAGGATTAGGAGTCTTAACGCTCACTGCCTGCCAGCAAAACACCGATGACCTCATTATCGAGGACTTCGAATCAGGCACTTATGCCAATTGGGCGGTAGAAGGCGACGCCTTTGGCGCGACTCCCGCCACCGGTAGCTATACCGGTCAGCAGCCCGTAACAGGCTTTGAAGGCAAGCACCTTGCCAATAGCTTCAACAATGGCGACGACTCTCGTGGAGCACTAACCTCCAAAGAGTTCACCATCGAGCGCGATTACATCAACTTCCTCATAGGAGGAGGCACACACCCCGATACCTATATCGAGCTATTAGTCGACGGAAAAAGCGTGCTACAAACGCGTTCCCTCTACGAAACCGAAACCCTACAATGGCTCACTTGGGATGTCAAAGCCTATAAAAACAAGAAAGCTACTATCCGCATTGTCGATAACCAACGCGGCGGTTGGGGGCACATCCTTATAGACCAAATCGAACAAGGCAACAAACAAAAAAGCGTTTTTATGACTGATTACACCCGTACCTTTGAAGCCAAAGACAAGTACCTGCTCATCCCTATCGAAGACCAAGCAGTTGAAAACAAAGTTCAACTCTCGGTAGAAGGTGACCCCGTAGGCGAGCCAATGACCATCCGTATCGCCCAAAACAAAATCGACTACTGGGTGCCTATCGCTATCGAGGCGTACAAAGGCAAGAAAGTAACCCTTACTTTCGCAGTAGCCAAAACTACCGATATGGGCTTAGCCGAAATCAAACAGTCGGCTGAATATAACTTCAACTACAACGAAAAATACCGTCCGCTATACCACTTCACCCCCCAATACGGCTGGATGAATGACCCTAACGGAATGGTATACCTCGACGGAGTGTTCCACCTCTTCTATCAATACAACCCTTACGGAGCGCGCTGGGGCAATATGCACTGGGGTCATACTGTTTCCAAAGACTTGGTGAATTGGGAATACAAACCTTTAGTATTAGCCCCCGATAAGTTAGGAGCGATTTTCTCAGGCAGCGCAGTCATCGACCACGATAACACAGCTGGCTTTGGCAAAGGTGCTATGGTAGCTATTTTCACCTCAGCAGGCGAACTCCAAACACAGTCCATCGCTTACAGCCTCGATGGCGGAAAGACCTTCACCAAGTACGAAGGCAACCCCGTCCTCACCGATGCCAATATCATCGACTTTCGCGACCCGAAAGTATTCTGGCACGCACCCTCTAAACAATGGGTGATGAGCCTTGCCACTACCCAAACGATTACCTTCTATGGCTCTAAGAACCTCAAAGAATGGACACGCCTCAGTGATTTTGGCGAAGGCTTAGGCGGACACGGCGGTGTGTGGGAATGCCCCGATCTCTTCCCGCTTACTTATGAAGGAAAAACCAAATGGGTGCTCTTCGTGAGTATCAACCCAGGCGGACCTAACGGCGGAAGTGCTACTCAGTACTTTATCGGTAATTTCGATGGCAAAACCTTCACCCCCGATACTATGAACTATCCACTTTGGTTAGACTACGGACGTGATAATTATGCAGGCGTAACGTGGAGTAATGTTCCCGCTACCGATGGTCGCCGTCTCTTCATAGGCTGGATGAGCAACTGGGATTACGCCAATGAAATCCCTACTGAAAATTTCCGTAGCGCGATGACTGTTGCCCGTGTTTTGCGTTTGGTGCATAACGGCGAGCACTTAGTAGTCGCCAGTGAGCCCGTGAAAGAGTTGGAGAGTTTGCGTCGTGAAGCAGTGCTTTTAGGTGATAAAACACGTACCAACACCTCCGATGCTATAACGTTCGAAAACTTCTTGCCCAATAATCAAGGCGCTTATGAACTCACTTTCACGGTAACCCCTAACGAAACCGATAGCTTTAGCTTTGCTCTCGAGAACGCCAAAGGTGAAACTATCAAATACCTATTTGACGGCGCTAATAAAACTCTATCGGTAGACCGCAGTAAGAGCAGTGTAGCTTTCAATGCCAACTTCGCCGAAACGCCTATCAAAGCGCCAATGGTAGCTAAGAAAAGCTATACCGTACGCTTATTGGTAGACAAATCTTCTACCGAACTCTTTGTGAACAACGGTGAACTCGTACAAACCAATGCGGTATTCCCTACTGAAGTGTACAATACTCTCCGCTTCAACACTAGCAAAGGTACCCTCACCCTTAAAAATGTAACTGTCTATAAATTGAAATAATAATCCTCTCCCTCTGCCCCTCTCACAAGGAGAGGGGAGTGTGTGAGACTAATAATATATTCATAGTATGCAACAGAATAACAACTATCTAAAATATTTATTACCTGTACTCCTATCATTCTTCTGTATGGGCTTCGTAGACCTTGTAGGCGCCGCTTCTAACTTTGTAAAAGACGATTTTGGCTTGACCGAAACCACCGCCAAAGCGCTCCCCGCAATGGTATTCTTTTGGTTTCTGCTTTTCTCAGTGCCCACAGGCGTACTGATGAGCAAAATAGGTCGTCGCAAAACCGTACTCCTCAGCTTGGTGATTACCATCTTAGCAATGGTAGTGCCCTTTATCAGCTACAATTATACCACTATGCTGGTAGCTTTCTCCTTGCTTGGTATTGGTAACACTCTAATGCAAGTATCGTTAAACCCACTAATGTCAGTTATAGTAAAAGGCGACAAACTCGCGAGTTCACTCACTTTTGGTCAGTTTATCAAGGCAATAGCCTCGTTTTCTGCCCCCTTGCTGATGAGTTTTTGCTTTGATAAATTCAATGATTGGCGACTCTTCTTCCTGCTCTTTGTAGCTATTTCGGTAGTAACCCTCTTGTGGCTTGGAGCTACCCATATTGAAGAAGAGAAAAACGACAGCAAGAATGCCACCTTTGCCGAGTGTTTTGCACTGCTTGCTAACCCTTATGTACTCTTGTGTTTCATTGGTATTATGTGCCACGTAGGGATAGATGTAGGAGTCAATGCCTCAGCGCCTACAATCTTTATGGAACGTTTAGGGCTTACCACTACCCAAGCCTCTTTTGCCACCAGCTGGTATTTCTTGTTCCGTACCATAGGATGTCTGTCAGGAGCTTATATTCTCACCAAAGTATCACCTAAGAGTTTCTTTACCCTTAGTGTGCTTTGTATGGTAGCCTCAATGGCGATACTGTTCTTTTTCAGTGATAAGACAATGCTCTACACCGCTATTGCTTTGGTGGGTTTTGGCAATTCCAATGTATTCTCAATCATCTTCTCGCAAGCCCTCTTGCAGAACCCTACTAAGAAAAACGAAGTATCAGGCTTGATGATTATGGGACTCTTTGGCGGTACTATCTTCCCTTTTGCAATGGGCTTAGCCTCCGATGCGATGAGTGGCTCACAGATAGGAGCCCTTATTGTCCTCAGCATAGGAGTATTATATCTGTTGCTAATGAGCACCCGACTCAAAGCAAATGCTAACAATTAGTCGTTAGAGAGCCCTACAAAATGTATAAGTTGGATTAGTCAGAAAGATCTGACAACTGATAGTATTTATTATTAGTAGTAGGAAATCTCAAAAAGAATTTATAACTTTGTACGCTGAAAAGAATTAACAACAACACTCTCGCCTCCTTTCCCCAAGGGGAAGACAGAGGAGAGGATAACATACAATACAATGAAAAATACAGTAGTAGGATTGGGAGAAATCCTTTGGGATGTCTTCCCTGAAAGAAAAGTATTAGGTGGTGCACCCGCTAATTTCGCTTACCACGTGTCGCAATTTGGTTTCAACGGCTATGCAGTGAGTGCCATTGGAGGCGACCTCCTCGGTAAGGAAATACTAAAAAGTTTAGAAGAAAAAGAACTCAATTACATCATTGAGAAGACTGATTTCCCCACAGGTACTGTAAAAGTACAGTTAGACGGTCGCGGGGTGCCTACCTATGAGATTAGCGAAAATGTAGCCTGGGACAATATTCCATTTTCTTCGCGTATTGAGAACTTAGCAAAGAACACTAATACCGTGTGCTTTGGGTCGTTAGCACAGCGCAGTGAAATATCGCGCGCTACTATCCACAAGTTCTTAGATTTGATGCCTGCCGAGAGTTTAAAAGTATTCGATATCAACCTCCGCTTGAAATATTTCAGCAAAGAGGTAATTGCCGATTCGTTAGACAAGGCAACTGCATTAAAAATCAACGATGAGGAAATAGTGAAAGTAGCTGAAATGTTCAATTTGCAAGGAACTGATGAAGAGGTATGTAAGCGTCTATTGGAGAAATACAACCTCAAATTCCTCATCTTAACACAAGGTACACGAGGTAGTTATGTGTTTACGCCTAATGAGAAATCGTTCTTAGGGACGCCCAAGGTTACTATTGCCGATACGGTAGGGGCTGGCGACTCGTTCACAGCTGCTTTTGTAGCCTCTTACCTCAATGGTCGCAGTATTGCCCAATCGCATCAATTGGCGGTAGAAGTATCGGCTTACGTGTGTCAGCAACACGGTGCGATGCCTCGCCTCGCCGATGCTCATTTGGAGTTGTTTAGATAAAATGACTTTTAGGAAGTATCATATACTTTTTTTATATTTCGCTCTCTTTGCTTGCCTTGCTTGCCAAAGGGAGCGAAACCCCCGTTATGTGATAGGGGTGTCGCAGTGCAGTGAAGACCTTTGGCGACAAACGATGAACGAGGAGCTAAAACGTGAAGTAGCCCTTTACCAAGCCAATACTGAGCTACTGATTCGCAGTGTAAAAGACGATACTCCCAAGCAAATTGCCGATATAGAGTGGTTCATAGAACAAAAGGTAGATGTGCTCGTTGTTTCGCCTAACGAGTCGGAAGCGTGTACACCAGTTATTGAAAAGGCTTACCAGCAGGGTATTCCTGTGATTTTGGTAGATAGGAAAATTGCTACTGAGAGTTATACTGCCTATGTGGGAGCTAACAACTATCAAATAGGCAAAGAAGCGGGACACTATGCGATAGGTATTCTCAAAGGCAAAGGCAATATAGCCGAAGTGCGTGGTACCAAAGGCTCAACCTCCGATGCGGAACGCCATAAAGGCTTTGTAGATGCCCTTAAGAATGCTCCTGAGGTGCGAATAGTAGCCGAGACCTGGGGTAACTTCCTCAAAGCAGATGCCAAAGTGCAAATGCAACAACTTTTTCAGCAACACCCCAATATCGACCTTGTGTTTGCGATGAACGACCCAATGGCAGCGGGTACTCACGAAGCAGCGATGCAATTCAACGGTAAGATACCCTTTATCATAGGGGTAGATGCGCTACAACAAGAAGGAATTAGCAATATAGAGAACAACGTGCAAGACGCATCGTTCATCTATCCTACGGGAGGAGAAAAGGTTATTGACCTTGCAATGAAAATACTCCATAAACAACCTTTTGAGCGCCAGAATATCCTCAATACCACTGTGGTGGACAAGAGCAATGTGCGTATTTTACAGTTGCAAACAGAAAAAATTGCTCAGAAACAAGCTAAGATAGAGGATATCAATCAGCAGCTGAGTGAGAGCCTTATTCAGCATACTACTCAGCGTACACTCTTCTATATTTCTATTACTGCCATTGGGTTGATTACCATATTTTTGGCAATAGCTATCAGAGCATATCGCACCAAGAGTCGTGCAAATAATCTGTTAGAAAAACAAAATGAAGAAATCAAACGTCAGGCTACCGAATTGCAACAACAGAAAGAACGCTTAGAGGAAATTTCGGCGCAATTAGAAGAGGCGACCCAAGCCAAATTACTTTTCTTTACCAATATCTCTCACGAGTTCAAAACACCACTGTCGCTTATCTTAGGTCCTGTGCAGACGCTTTTGGCTCACAATTCACTTCCCAAAGAAGAACAAGACTTGTTATTCCTCATCAAAAAGAACAGCAACCGACTTTTGCATCTCATTTCCGAAGTAATTGAGTTCCGCAGTTATGAGAATGGCAAGATGCAAATGTACTTCACTAAGGGCAACCTGAAACGGTTTCTTACTGAACTCAATTCTTTTTTTAGTGACCGTATCAAACAAAAGAAACTCAACTTTCAGTTTCTTGCCGAAGATACTTCTTTTGAAATGGCTTTCGATAAGGAAAAAGTGGAGAAAATCTACTTCAACCTGCTTTCTAATGCACTGAAATTTACACCTCAAGGAGGAAGTATCACGGTGTCGTTAGAAAAAGAAGACCTCCCCCTAACTTCCTCCAAAGGAGGAGTAGCTGTGCTGCGTGTGTTCAACAGCGGTTCATATATCCCAAAAGACAAACAAAGTGAGGTATTTGAACACTTCTACAAAATAAATCCCGATAGCGAAGGTTCGGGTATAGGTTTGGCTTTGGTACAAGCCTTAGTAGCCTCACACAACGGTACCATCAGCGTAGAGAGTACAGAAGGGGAGGGCACAACCTTCGTCATTCGTCTGCCTTTCACTCAAGAACAAGTATCGGCAAAAGCGGTATACGACAGCAATTACATAGAAACCCACCTCGATTTATTGCCTTCATTACCAGCACCTGCCGAGAAACTCAAACTACCTACGGCTTCTCCAACGGCTTCGGAGAAACCTACGGTACTGATTGTGGAAGACAACGAGGATATGCGCCAGTTTATTCGATATATCCTCAGTGATGACTATAACCTTATCGAAGCTGAAAACGGTGAAGAAGGCTTTGAAGTAGCTAAAAAGCACCTCCCCGATGTAGTAATCAGCGATGTGATGATGCCCAAAACTGATGGCTTCGATTTATGTCAGTTGATAAAAACTAACGTGGCTACTAATCATATTCCTGTGATTTTGCTCACTGCTTATGCGTTAGACGAACAGAAGCAAGTGGGCTTCGAGAGTGGTGCCGATGCCTATATCTCCAAGCCTTTCAACGTAAAACTACTGAAAACACGGGTGCGCAAGCTCATAGAAAACCGTAAGAAGATACGTGAGAGTTTTAGTAATTTCCTCTTGAACGAAACTAAACAAGAGACTTTAGGTAAGGTAGAACAGCAGTTTATCACCGATTTTACGCATTACGTAGAGAACTCTATCGCCAATCCTGAAATGAATATAGACGAAATAGCCGACGCCTTAGGTTTGTCGCGCTCTAACCTATATCGCAAAATCAAATCCCTCACCGACTATTCGCCTAATGAGCTTATTCGCACCATACGAGTAAAATACGCTAAGCAGTTGCTCAACAGCAAAGCTAAGAGCATCTCGGAAGTCGCTTATGAAGTAGGATTTTCTTCTCCTTCCTACTTTGCGAAATGCTTTAAAGATTTTTACAACGAGAGTCCGACAGAGTACTTGGAACGGATTAGGTAATAACTTTTATATTAAATTTGTTTAATCCAAAAAAATGCTTTCTTTACAGAAGTTTTAACGCATTTATAAAAATATTTCCCATATTTTCTTGCACTTTTCAT
>NZ_KB291414.1:0-531 GCF_000318295.1 Capnocytophaga sp. oral taxon 326 str. F0382 | reverse complement strand
TTCCTTATATTGGGTTTATTGATATAAAGATTAAAAGAAGATTAGAGATTAATTTTCTGAAAATAGAAAAATCAACAACAAATGATAGTCTTTATATAGCAAAAGGGAAAACAAAAGTTGGTAAAAATGTAAGATTGTTTGAAGGAGATATAAAAATCAAACATATATATATTTTTGCAGAGCATTCTAAAGGTTTAGAGGATGATATGGTGGGGAAAATAAAATCACAAGGAATTATCATTGCAGATTATCATTTTAGAGAAGATAAAAAATTATCAGCTACGGGTATCTTTGAAGGAAAGGTTTTATTAAGATGGTATATTAACAATAAAGGAGTGTTTTTATTTGATGATATTGAAGAATATTCAGATGACTATAGCAACAACCAATTTGTAGGGACTTGGACAAGTTATAAGACAGGAGTTAAAAAAGTAGCTAATTGGGGCATTTGTCGAATTCCTTGCTCAGGAGACTTAGATATAGGTGCAGCTGAATTTTTTCCTGCTCCTGAATATAAAAAATATGGCTGGG
>NZ_KB291413.1:166241-172179 GCF_000318295.1 Capnocytophaga sp. oral taxon 326 str. F0382 | reverse complement strand
TGTTAAAACTTTTCGGACAGGCTCTTTTTTTATTGCTTGTCGTGCTACGACTCGTGCTACGACCTAATTACCATATTGTAGTATCATCTCTACAAAGGCAGGGGCTTGGTGAGAATCGAAGAGCGTTTGCTTTGTATCGAGAGTGGCTATTTGGCTCATATCCTCTGCTGAGAGTTGGAAGTCAAATACATTAAGGTTTTGTTCCATACGCTCCTTGCGCACCGACTTAGGAATGCAGATAATATCGCGTTGCAAGAGATAGCGTAAAGCTACTTGGGCAGCACTTTTCTGATACTTTTCACCAATAGCATTAAGAGTAGGATTGGCAAAGAAATCGTTTTTACCTTCGGCAAAAGGTCCCCACGACATTAGTTTGGTGTCATATTTCTTCATTAGTTCTTGGAGGGCTTGCTGTTGGTGGAATACGTGTGTTTCCATTTGGTTTACAGCAGGTTTTATCTCGCAGTGGTATGCCAAATCGAGGTATCTATCGGCATAGAAGTTGCTCACCCCAATAGCGCGTACTTTGCCCTCTTTGTAGGCTTCTTCCATAGCGCGATAAGAGCCATAATAATCGCCAAAAGGCTGGTGAATGAGCAAGAGGTCTATATAGTCCGTTTGGAGTTTGCTCAAAGAGGTTTCGATAGAGGCTTTTGCCTTTTCATAGCCTGCATTGCTTATCCACACTTTGGTAACGATAAAGAACTCTTTGCGGTCGATACCACTTTTCTTAATGGCATTGCCTACGCCCTCTTCATTTTTGTAGATCTGGGCGGTATCAATCATTCGGTAGCCTACCGAAATAGCATCGCTTACGCAACGCTCACATTCTTTAGGGTCTACTTGGTATACACCGTAACCCAATAGGGGCATTTGTACCCCGTTGTTTAATTGGATATTTTTCATTTGTAATTTTTATTTTGTTAATTGAGTATATTCTTTTTCAGTTACAGGTTCTTTCCATTCGGTTTTAGCTTTTTGCACATCCATTATAGCCAAATGGGCAAACCAACTTTGAGCGGTAGCCCCGTGCCAGTGTTTTACCCCTGCAGGAACTACTACTACATCGCCTTTTTGCAGTAGTTGGGCAGGCTTGCCGTACTCTTGATACCAACCTGTACCCTCGGTAGCCAAGAGTATTTGTTCGGCACTATGCACGTGCCAATCGTTGCGGCAAGATGGTTCAAAAGTAACATTGGCAACCAATATGTTGTTTTTCTTATCGGGGGCAACCAATACATTCAAATAGCTTTTACCAGAAAAGTGCTTGCTGTTTTCGGGGGAATTAGCCTCTCCAAGTTCAAAGATATATCCTGCACTGCCATGGCTTGGGTCGGCAGCGATTTCATTAGCGTAGACTTCTTTGGCAGCAAGGAAAGCACTCCACGCCTTAGGCCAGCCCGCATAAAAGGCAATATGAGTAATCATCTCGGCTATTTCATCTTTGCTGATGCCGTTTTTCTTGCCCTCGGTAAGGTGCGACTTGATAGTAAATTCAGGTGCCCCACTCCCTATTAGGGTAGCGATGGTTATCACACTGCGATCACGTGGAGAAAGTTTCCCTTCACGACTCCACACTTGTCCAAAAAGAACATCATCATTGAGTTCAGCGAATTTAGGTGCAAAATCGCCGAGGTGGTCTCGTCCAGCAGTTTGTTTTTTAGCTTCTTTTTTCATTGTATCTTGTTGTTTTACTTGAGCACTCATCGCTACTGTTAAGAGTAGCATTGCAAAGGTAATAATTTTTTTCATACGATTTTAATTTGCTAATTTCTTACTTTCTAACTATTTGTAGATATATTCAAAAACTTCTTGGTTATTGAGGTCTTGAAACATAAAGTGGGTATTGTCAGAGATGCCTGCCTTAGGCAAATCGATAACTTTGCAATCACCTCCGTTGGCATTGATCACTTCAGCAAATTTGTAAGCCAATTCGCGCACACCACTCCAGAAGTTTTGAGCGGGTAGCTCGGCAGTCTTATCGAAATAGGCTAACGTTAGGGTTCTTTTCAAGGGTTTTGATTACTTCGGTAGCCAAAGAACCTGTAGCACCTATAACGAGTACTTTTGTCATAATATTTGTGTTTTTTTTAATTCTGGTGCAAAGGTACAGCGGTTTTGCCAAAGGATTGTTACACAAAAGTCGGTAGTTTTTACAAATTTTTCTATCTTTGTCGCATTATGAGTATTGATAACAAAAATATCATTATTGAAGACAATCTTCACCGCTTGGGTAGTGAGGAGTTGCGACATTGTATAGCCCACGTGCTGTGCGAGGCGGGTAGTTATGTTTTTCAGTATAACGGAGAAAATTTTACGCTTGAAGCTGGACAAACGATGATTATCCCTTATCAGCAGTTTATAGAGGCTGTTGTGCCCTCACCCTACTTGCAAGCTACTTGTATCTACCTCACCCCTGAATATGCCGAATATTGTAGTCCGCGTAGCAATTACGGTATACGAGGGGCGTTGGCGCTGTTTGCTAACCCTATTATGTCTCTCACCGAAAAGCAATTTACCCAATTGCAATGCGATTTTCAGCAAATAAAACACCGACTGACAGATACCACTCACGATTTTCAAGAGGAAGTGCTACACAGTGCGGTGCAAATGCTTATTTTAGATTATTTTGATATTCACACCTCGCTGTTTGGGAAGCAGAAAATAACCTTTCAGGATAACGATCTTATAGTGCGTTTTATGGCATTGTTAGAACAAGAAGAATATGTGCAACATCGCGAAGTGGGCTATTATGCCGATAAGCTTTTTGTCTCGCCTAAGCATCTATCGGAAGTATGCAAGCAGGTGAGCGGGCGCAACGCCCTCTTTTGGATTAACCGCTTTACTACCATACATATACGAAGACTGTTACAGCAAAAAACGCACTCTATTACCGAGCTCACCGACCTTTTTGGTTTTTCATCTACCGCTTACTTCTCTCGCTTTGTACAACAACATTTAGGGGTAAGTCCGAATGAATTTTATCAGTAATAATAAACTCCCCGTGTGGTATGTATCACGCAGGGAGTTTATTTTTGTAGCTACAGAAGCTTACTATGGTAATTTTGGACCTTTCCATCCCCTGGTTACTAAAACATATTGAAAATAGTCAGTAGTATATTTACCTTCCTCAGGCGTTATCTTTCCCATAAGGAAACTAATAGGTGATTTGAAACCAACAACATCTTGACAGTGTGCATAAGGAGAATCTTTACTGTTGAGCTTGTAAAGCACTATTGAAGGATTCCCAGAGGCTTCTTTGAAATTTTCTGCATTTGTGAAATAGGAGATAGGCCCATCGCAGTTTGCCCAAGAAATCATCTCGTTAGGGCTCGTTGGCATACCCAAACCTTTTGGAAGATACATTTCTGAATCGAAAGGACGATGCATCACAGAAATCACCGTATAATCTTTCTGTTTTAGAAGAGTAGCAAAACATTTTCTCCCGTTGTATTTTTCCTGATAGATATGTCCGCTACCCAAAGAGCAATAATAGTTTCTTTTTGTATCACTCACACTATCTAACTGCTTGATAGTTAAATCAAAATTACTCATCATAACACTATCGCGATTGTGCTTAAAGGCTTCTTGTTTACCTAAAAGTCCATAAACTCGTATCTTTTGATCCTTTGGTAGTGTTTGATTATAGTTATAAAGTATCTTCCATTTTTCAAGATACTCCTGTGTTTGGCGCTGCGGGATATTCTCTTTAAGGTTGTTGAAGTGTTGTTTCAATAACGTTTCATCAGGAGTGTCAGTATTTAGGTATTGATTCAGAAGTTCAGCATCTTCAGTAAAAAATTCATTAAAATAATCAGTAACTCCAAACTTTTTGTTCAGGTATATCAAAAGTTGAGCGTCAAAAAGCTGTGTCTTCGCAAATCCGTGAATCTCACCAAACATAAACACAGTAGGTGTATTAACCTCTGTGAATAATGTTGTATCGGAGATTGTGCATTCTGGCGGTAATATTATGCTATTAGCTTTAAGGTAATTTACTTTTTCTTCACTAATATTACCACGAAGGAAGAACCCATAAATAAAGAAATACGCTATGGGCAATACGGTTAAGAGCAAGAAAATAACAAGGATAGTAAGTAGTATTTTCTTTATTACTTTTTTCATAACATAACTATTTAGTTAATAAATATAAACACACAAGAATCTAAGTAAAAAGAATCTCATTTCCTTAAATTCACAACAAAAGTACAAAATTAATTTTAATGAATAGATAATTAATGAGTATTTTTTTGTACAACAACATTTAGGGGTAAGTCCGAGTGAGTTTTTTTATTGCCTGTCGTGCTACGACTCGTGCTACGACCAATTATCTTATTGCTTCAATCATATTATCTACTCGTAGTTTTTCGAGGATATTTTGGCGGTGGCGGTTTACGGTATGTATGCTGATGTTCAGTTTTTCGGAGATTTCTTTGCTAAACATTCCCTCTTTGGCAAGGGCAAGTATTTCTCTCTCTCGCGGAGTGAGCAGGACATCGGTAGCGGTTTCGATAGTGAAAGGTACCACTTCATCGGTAAGGCAGTTTTTTATCTGAAAACGCACTGAAGTGTTTGCCGATTGCTCGGGTGCGAGGTCTATCATACCCATTACAAGAAAATTGTCGTCTTCAAAGGCTAATAGGCGCGTTTGGTAAATCATTCGTATAAACTTCCCTTTTTCTAATACTCTCAACTCATAGATGTATTTGTAAGCCAACTTTTCTTCTTCGGGGAGTGTGTCTAAAAACTCCCATACTTTCTTATCAATTCTTCTTACCACCTCTAAATCATCGGGATGTACCAAATTTTCAATATTGAGCTCTTGAGGCGGTTCAATATATTCGGTTACATAATAGTAATGCCCGAATCTATCCAATAGAAAAACGGCAAAACAACCTGCTTGTTCCAAGATTTTCATATAAGAAATGTATTCTTGGGCTATTTCCTCTATGCTTTTATCGGTTGTCATCTTAAAAAATGGTTATTATTCAGTATTGTGTAGTGATGCGCACCGGCGTAATTTTGCGCCAAAGATAATCAAATATTTTTAAAAGATGAAGCATCAAGCACGAACTATTAGGAATTTATGTATTTTTATTCTCGTAGCCCTCAGTTGTGGTTGGGTGGGCGTATGGGTAGATGCTCTTACGGGCGAAACGACAGGTGATTTTAGCGATACTAGTAATGGTACTAGCGGAATGGGTATTTTTATAGTTGCCCCGCTGCTTACTTGGCTTGTGTTGCGCGTTTTTATGGGCGATGGTTGGCGCGATGCAGGATTGCGGCCGCTTATCAAGAAAAACTTGCGTTGGTATGGGGTGGCAACCCTTATTTACCCTGCGGTGATTGCCGTTACCCTGCTTATAGGGGAGCTTTTGGGCTGGTTAGATGTGCAAATCCGGTGGACGGACTATCTTGCGGGCTTTGGTATTTTTGTAGTAGTGGAATTTGTAAAGAATTTCTTTGAAGAATCGTCGTGGCGAGGGTATCTTACCGCCCGTTTGCTCAGTTTAAATATTAAAGATGTGTGGCTCTACCTCATTGTGGGGGTAGTGTGGTGTTCGTGGCATTGGCCTTACTTTTTCTACTTCATAAAACCTGAACAGATATTTGCCGTATTCCCTTACGATAAGGTTACTTTTTGTATCATGGCATTGGTGTGCTGCACCTCGTGGACGGTGATGTATACCGAACTTTTCCGCCTTACAAAGTCGATATGGCCTGGGGTGTGGATGCACGCTATTGAGGATACCACTATCAACAGTTTGATATACGATAAGCATATTTTTATAGAAACGGGCAAACATATACTCATTTCGCCAGTTTCGGGGATTATTCCTTGTCTGCTGTACCTTGGCGTAGGTTTATGGCTGAGGAAGTTACGAATGACGAAAGACGAATGATGAGAGACGAATGACGAGAGACGAATGACGAGAGA
>NZ_KB291413.1:158214-166221 GCF_000318295.1 Capnocytophaga sp. oral taxon 326 str. F0382 | reverse complement strand
GACGAGAGACGAATGACGAGAGACGAATGACGAAAATTCCCCGTGATGCGAGCCGCACAGGCAGTTTGCATTACGGGGAGTTTTATTTATTGCTTGTCGTGCTATGATTCCTTAAGATTAAGGAGGTCTTTAGCTTTTGTATTAGCTACATCAGTAAGTCGCATTTTACCATCAGCAGCTTCTAATTTCAACTGGTGACAATTTGACACCGTTTCATTTCCCTCTTTTTTGAGTCGTTCTTTTAGTTTGTTCCAATACTTTCGAACAGTAAGAAAATCTTTACTATATAATTAATAATTGACAATTAACGATTAACAAAAACTTCCTGTAGTGCGTTCTGTATAAGTAGTTTGCATACGAGAATTTTATGTGTGATTTGTTCTCGTTAAATGATTACATCTTCAGGAGAAGCATAAGAAAAAGGCACCCATCGGTAGTCCTTCTCTTTGCCTATATATCCCAAACCAGGGAAAGGTAAATGCCCTGCAAGAATAAGCGTATGCTCTTTGTAGCAGTTCTCTAGTATGCGTAGGCGTGTGTGAATACCTTGCTGATAATCAGTATCCCACAACACACCCCAATCGGGTTTAGCAATGAGCAAAGGCGAGTGAACCGTATCGGCTAAGTGCTTTAACGAACGTCCCTCTGAAATGATAGTTACAAGCGTATGCCCCGGCGTATGTCCTTCGGCTAACTCGGTTTTTAATATCCCAAAAAGAGTATCACCTGCGCTGAAGAAGTGCAGATGATTGCCTAGAGCTTTGAGAATATTGCGCGAATAGTTTAAGTATTGTTCTAACTGCTGGGGCGTTCTCTTATATTTAGTTTTAGAAAAATCGGGATTAGGTGATAGCCAAAAGTCGTACTCCTTTTTGTTGATATAACATTGCGCATTAGGAAAAGTGAGTTTGCCATCGGGAGTGGTAAGTCCCCCAATATGGTCGCCGTGAGCGTGAGTGATAAATACATCAGTAATATCAGAAGGAGAAACACCTATCTTTATGAGATTTTCGGGGAGTCTTCCTATATTGGTTTTCCCAGAATGCTGTCCATTACCAGCATCGATTAAGATATACTTATTAGCTGATTTTATAAGCAATATATTCACCGACATCTGCATCAGTTCGGGGTTGAGATACAGTTTTTGCATCTGGTTTACAAAGTCCTTTTTAGGTATTTGAGGGGCAAAGATAGATTGAGGAGGAGAGACGTTCATATATCCATCAGATAGGAGAAAGAGCTCCAAATCTCCCAATGTGATTTTAAGGCTACATCCTGTTGCAACAACATTGCTGTCAGTAGTTTTTTTAGGTAAGAAACTCATTAGTGAGGGAACTGCTAAAAGCCCCCCACTGAGGGCAGTGGTTTGAAAGAATTTACGTCTATTCATAATATCGATTAGCTTTACTTTATTTATTGATGACACAAAGATACAAAATAATTGACAATTAACCATTGATAATTGACAAAAAAACTCCCCGTGATGCGAGCCGCATAGGCAGTTTGCATACGGGGAGTTTATTTTCTAATTCTCTCATTTCCTCATTTGCTAATTGACGATTTTATCAACTGTAGCATTGCTGTATCTATCTTTTCTGCTGTAGCGAAGTTTTGCTTTATATGGTATTTTTCGGCGATAGCAGCAATTTTCTCGTAGCGTATGTTTACTGTTTTATTTTCCTCATAGATGAGGATTTTCAAAGGGAGTTCAATAGCAAAGCGAGGGTTTTCCTGCATTAGGGCGGTTCCTATTTTGGGGTTACCTACTATAAGCACAGTAGCAGGTGCCAATTTCTCTCCTACAGCCTTAGCAGCCGCTTGGTGGTCGATAGTGGCAAAAACGGTGATGCCTTTGGACTTCAAAATCTCTTGAAGCCTTTCTATAGTCTGCTCAAAAGTATACGGACTCTGTGCTGTATAGTCAAAATATTCTATCTCAAAAACTTCGGCAAGCTTAGGGAGTGTCTGTGCCATTCCCAAAAGAGGAAATAGCAAAAATAACATTATTTGTAATTTTAAAGCCATAATATTGTTTTTTAGGTGCAAAGATAGTGATGATTTGCTAATCTTTGAGTTGCTCTTCTATCTCTTTAATGCTGGGGAGAGAGGACTTATATCCTTCTGATAGTTGTTCATATAACTGATAGGAGGAAATCCCAATAGGACTATTAACATCTGAAAGTGTATATTCAGCCACTACATCATTCTTGTCTTTACAAATAAGCAGACCAATAGTAGGATTATCTGCTTCAGTACGCATCTGTTTATCTACAGCGGTAACATAGAACTTGAGTTGTCCTACGTGTTCTGGTTTGAATTTTACAGACTTAAGTTCTACTACTACATAACAATGAAGGCGAACATTATAGAAAAGTAAATCAATATAGAAATCATCACCACCTACATCTATATGTACTTGTTTGCCATAAAAACAGAATCCTTTCCCAAGTTCTAAGAGAAACTTAGTCATATTTTCTTCTAAATAACTTTGAAGCTCTTTCTCTGTATAGGGTTTCGTTAGGGTAAGAAAATCAAATATATAAGGGTCTTTAGTGAGTTGTTGTGCCAAATCGGATTGTATAGCAGGAAGTTGCTGCTTGAAATTCGTAATAGCTTTTCCCTCTCTGTCATAGAGGTTTAACCCCAACTGATGTTCTAACACCGAGCGACTCCAGTGATTTTCTATGGTTTTATTGACATAGAAAAGGACTTCAGATATGTTCTTACAACGCTGTATAATCATTATATGATGCCCCCAAGGGATATTGAATAGGGTCATTTCTAATTGGGAAACAACTTGTTTCCCAATTATATTTTCTTGATTATAAAACAAATACCATTGCCTTATATATTTTAAGTTCCGATAAGAAAACCCTTTCATAGTAGAAAAGGCTTCTTGTAGGTCTCTGCTCAGGGTTTGCAGAAAACCATCACCCCATTGGGTTTGTTCTTGCTTTTGAACTATATCCTTCCCTATTCGCCAATAAAGGTGCAATAGCTCACTATTTACTTGTATAGCTGCTTTGATTTGGCTTTGTTGAATATTTGTTTTAAGAGCTTCTAACCATTCTCTGTAGGCTGAAGTATTGATAATGGCATTCATCTTTTGTGTTCTCTAAGAAAGTACAAAGATAAGGATAATTCCTTTATTTCTGAGTACTCCAATTAACGAATTTATTAACTATAGCATTGTAACATCTATTTTTTCTGGTGTTTTTCTAAAGTACGACTACAGTCTCTTCAAAAGCCAATGGACTCTCAAAGTCAGCATAAGGTTTTATCACATCTGTACAGCTAATAATAGGTTGCGCAGCTGCTAAAAGCGGGAATAATAAGAAGATAATTAAGTGTTTCATATAGTTTATTATAAATGTTTTTCAAAGAAATTAAAGGTAAGTTCATTTAGTTTGTGGTGGGTTTCCTCAATAGGGGTTTTGCCACTAAATCCCAAAAGATGAGGAAAAGGTACCCATAAAGGTGCATCGGTAAAATCTACGTGGAAGATATCGGGGATTTGTATAAATTCACTTTCAGCTGTGTTTTTACATAGGTTTTCCATTGTGCTGAGGTGCTCTTGAATATCGCTTTCTGTCCACCCACCTGAGCGTTCTCTTTCTGTGCGCATAGCTTCTGCAGGACGCGTAATAACCATTGTAGGAACACGCAAGCCCGTTTGTGCTATTTTTAGCGGAATCCGCGATTCCATAATCAAATTAGCTTTGATACGAGGGTCTTTCCACGAGGCTTCTGATACGATAATTCCTCCGAGAGAAACTCCAAAAGTCCCTAATCTATCCAAGTTGAATTTGTTGTAAAGAAGGTGGTTAGGGTCGTTTGTATTGAGTGCAGTAAGGAAATCTATTACTCGTGATACATCTTTGGCGAAGTAGGCTATCAATCCCCCTTCAAAAGTTTTTCCCTTATAACTCAGAAGAGGATTTTCTTCTGTTAAGCTCTCATTGAGCATAGGGTCGATGAGCGTTCGCGGCAGGCTTTTGAGCGTACTGCCGTCGGGGAAGGTTGCCAAGGCTACCGCCATAGGGCAATCAATACCTACCACTATATAGCCTTGAGAAACTAACTCTTGTATCTGAAAAGTGCTTATACATCGGTGACCATAAAGTCCTGTGAGGTACAGAAGTACAGGATATTGCGCTTTTTCCTTGTTTACAGGAGCTTTTACTAAGGCATTCGAACGCTTGAATTGCAATGGATAAAGCAACGCCTTCGGAATATGTAAAAGCTCTGAAATAGCCTCACTCACCTTGGTAGCTTCAGGGATATAAGGGGCATAATCGCTCTGAGAGGTGTTTTCGGCAGGGTACCACACTTGTATAGGGATTTGTCTGGCTTGGTGTTTATCAGTGATGAAAATCTCTTCCCTATCAGGGTCGGTTACACAATAATTCACCGTACCAACGGCATACTTGCCCGTAGGTTTTGTAAAAAGCGCAGGACGGAATATATAGTAAGCCCCTCCCACGAGTAATAGCAATAGTATGGTAATAAGGATATACATCTTTTTCTTTTTCATTTGCTAATTATATTGAGGTAGTGGCAAAGATACGCAATGAACCATCTGTTTCTTTGCGCTGTATATAGCCTTTGAGGGTCATTTGGTGTAATTGTTTCTTTACTGCTGCGGTGGCTATCCCTGCTTTTTGTGCTAATTGCTCAATAGTAATCATCGGGTTTTCTCCAATAGCTGTAAGCATTATAGCAGTTGATGGACTGCGAAAGACAATGCGCTGCCCGTCATACCACCATACCTTAGCAGAGGTTTCTGTAGCAAAGGCAATCATATACTGCAATTCTGTGACAACTAATTTTTTAAAGAAGACCGAGAAAGGGGCTATTTGCGTCAAAGTAGCTTGCGCACCTTCTGATGGACTGAGTCCTACTCTTACATCGGCTTGGTGGAGCGCATCTAAATATTGCTGTTTGTAACGATGTCTCACTACAAGCATTGGCAAACCGTGGCGGGCTAAAATGTAATTGACCATCAGTCGGGCTATGCGTCCGTTACCATCTTCAAACGGGTGTATGCGAATATAGCGATAATGAAATAAAGTAGCTAATTCTACTGCAGAGAGTTTTCCTGCTGTCTCAGCCTCGTTATACCAATCTACAAGGTCGGTCATCAGGGCAGGTGTTTCTTGAGGAGAAGCATACTCAAAGCGGTCGCCATAACGGGTAATCACACTATTAGGACGTGTTTTATAGCTCCCTGCGTGGATTATATAGGTGCTAATAGTACCATCGGGCAAGGTTTGATATACTGTATAGTCTTCTCTTAATAGGGTTTGGTGTAGCAAACGGATAAAATGTTGGGTAAGAGGTTTGCGTTCAGAGAGTTCTTCTTTAAGCATTTGTAAACTAGCCTCGCTGGCTTTCATATCCATAAAATCCTTCATATTTCCTTCACCGCTTACTTTCCCAAAGAGCAAGAGCAATTCTGTTTGCCCATAAGTGAGTGTATTTCCCTCTATATGATTACTATTATAGTTGTAATCTACAGTAAAACGCTGAGAGAGTAAATATTCCTTACGCTTGCTAAGAGGCTGTAAGGCTTTCCACTGCTGATACAGATGAGTTATTTTATCCATAATGTATTCTTTTTTGCATTCAAAGGTAGCCTGTGGCTACCTTTAGATGGTATAATGTGCAAAAGTACATAATATTTTTTACTTAGCCTACTAAATTTGTAGCTTTTGTATCAGCCACCCATTCCACCATCAGTGGCATCTAATTTTAACTGGTGATAATTTGACACCGTTTCATTTTCCCTCTTTTTTGAGTAATCCCCAAAGGTGTGCATTTTGAGTTCTTTAAATCTTATTTCACTAATTGTTCTATCTGTTTTTGCAGTGTAGCTCGCTCGTTAGCCGATTTAGAAAGAGTAATCGCTTTTTGGTAGTGAGTAATTGCTTTTTGGTTATTGATATCAGTATACAAATATCCTAATAACTCGTGGTAGTAACGATTGTTTTGCAATCCTAATTTTTCAGCCTCGACAATAGCTTTTTCTTTGCCGTATACCTTGCCATAAGCAAAAGTCCTATTTAAGGCTATTACAGAAGAATGTTCAATGATAATCAGTTGGTTATATAGGTGGAGAATATACTCCCACTTGTTTTCATCGGTAGGGGTAGTATGCCAATAGGCAATGCCAGCTTCTAAGTGATATTTAGAGATTTGTGAGCCTTCGCAGGCTTTTACTAAGTAATAGTTACCTCTATGTATAAGTTCTTTATCCCATTTGCTTTTATCTTGTTGTTCATAAAGAGTGTTTTCACCAGTGGTATTGATACGGGCTTCAAGTCTGGAACTTTGGAAACACATCAGCGATAAAAGAGCATTCACTTGTGGTGTATCAGTTTGAGGGTGTTCGGAAAGTAAGAGTGTAAGGCGCAAGGCTTCTTTGCAAAACTCCTTTCGTATGAACTGATTATTAGTTTCTGAAAAATAGCCTTCATTGAAAAATAAGTACAAACAGCGCAGTACAGTTTCTAATCGGGCTTGTATATCGGCTGGGCTTACGGTTTTGATTTGAAAATGATGCTCTCTAAGCTTGTTTTTAGCCCTAAGAAGTCGTTTTTTTATAGTTTCGGTATGGGTAAGCAGGGCATTAGCAATCTCTTCCACCGTAAAACCACAGAGTATTTGCAAAGCCAAACTTATTTGAGACTCTACAGAAATAGAAGGATCGCAGATATTGAAAAGCATTTCTAACTGACTGTCGTTTATTTCAGAAGTTTCAAAGGTAAGTTCTTCGCTTTTCTCAGTAGGTGTAAGTGCCTTTTTTACTTTATCTTCAAATATAGCTACGTGTTTTTCATAGTCTTTAGCTTTGTTTTTGGCAACGGTGTAAAGCCACGCAGTAGGGTTAGCAGGCAAGGGCTGTATTTCCCATAATTCATAGGCTTTTAAGAAAGTATCACTCGCAATATCTTCAGCAATTTCCAAATGAGAAAAGCCAAAATGGCGACATAACACTGCCACCATTTTAGCGTATTCTTTTCGAAACAAATCGGATAAAAGTTGTGAGTGAGGCATTTTAATCTCTTTTTAGCACTTCACGTACTTCAATACTACCACCTACTTGTTCAAAAATAGGGTTGGCTTTAGCCATTTCCACTGCTTCATCAATGTTTTCAGCTTTTACTACCACATAACCACTGATAAACTCTTTAATTTCGGTAAAAGGTCCATCGGTTACAACCTTATCGGCTTTGATAGTTTTGGCACTACCAGCAATAGGCAAAAGAGTATTGCCTTTGTCGGCTAATTTGTTTTGTGAAGCGATACCTGCAAGCCAGTTCATACGTTCTTGCATTTGCTCAGGAGTAGGTTTGAAATCAGCGATGTTGTTCAAACGAAAAATTAATACAAAATCTTTCATACATTTTTAAATTTAATATTATACCCCTATAACGATTGAATTTTCTCTATGGGGACAAAGATAGTAAAAATTAACAAATAAAAAACTCCCCGTGCAGTTATTCACTACACGGGGAGTTTTTTATAGCTTGTTGTGCTACGACCTAATCTGCTACTCGGCAAATTACTTTCTTGTCGTCAAACTTCTCAGCGAGCCATTGTTGTAACTTTTGGGTATCTACTTCTTTGGCGACTTCTTTACCCTTCACAGTTTCTTTTTTAGGTGTGTAGAGCATTACTGTGGTGAGAGAAGTATTGTCTTTTTCCGAAAAATCTGTCAGTTTTCCAAAATAAAAACTCTCAATATTAGGAAACAATACTTTTATCTCTTTAGCAAAAATAGGGTCGGTATATTTGTATTGCGCCAACTCTTCTTTTAGCTGATTTATCATCACATCTTTACTAGAGAGCGACGACTTGTTTTTGTTGATTTCTGATAGTATTTCTTTGTCAATTTCAGACCCTTTTTGTCGTACAATAAGCTTGGTATTGAGCAATTTGAATTTTTTAAGGTTGCTTTGTAGCGTTTTCAGCTCTTCATCGCTAAATTTCTTATCCAAAAACGCT
>NZ_KB291413.1:157192-158194 GCF_000318295.1 Capnocytophaga sp. oral taxon 326 str. F0382 | reverse complement strand
AATGAGCTACATTCTCGTGGAATTCCTTCTCTTTCAAAAGGCTATATGCCAAATACAAACTAGGGGTAACAATGAGGATTACCAAGGTAGAGATAACAATCCGCAAACGCTTGTTAAGTGCCTCATTACCCGTATTCTTAGGGGTGTATTTCAAGTATTTAATAATGAGAAAAGTAGCAATACCTATGAAGAAGCAGTTAATGCTGTATAGGTAAAAAGCCCCTAAAAAGTAGCTAATATTGCCGGTCGCTAAGCCAAAACCTGCTGTACAAAGCGGAGGCATTAGGGCAGTAGCGATAGCTACCCCAGGGATAGGATTTCCTTTGTCCTCGCGAGTGAGCGAGATAGCCCCTACCAACCCACCCACAAAGGCAATAAACACATCGTAGATAGTAGGCGAGGTGCGAGCTAAAAGCTCCGACTGCACATCCTTAAACGGACTGATATAGAAGTAGATAAACGATACTATAAGGCTCACAACGGTAGCGATAAGCAGACTGCGCCCTGTTTTCTTCAGTAGCTCAAAGTCGTAGGTAGCCAACGCAAATCCTGCCCCCACGATAGGCCCCATAAGCGGAGAGATAAGCATCGCTCCGATAATAACAGCCGTAGAATTGACATTTAGTCCAATTGAAGCAATAAGGATAGCACAGGCTAAAATCCACAAGTTAGCACCTCTGAAAGAGATATTGCTGAGGATATCCTCAATTACTTTTTCTTTTTTCTCTTCGCCTTGGTGTAGATTAAATAGGTTTTTTAAGAAACTCATAATGTTAAGTATTTATGATGTTAGTTTTTAGTCATTAGTACAAACTACTAATGCTTTTTATGTGAAGTGCAAAGATAAGCATAATTTATCAATTAACCAATATGTCAATTTGTCGATTAGTGGCGCAAAACTATAAGATATTAAATGAAGTAGCAAATGTATTCGTCTGCTATTCAGTTTAATACCTATTATTGTTCGGTGTAGAGCCACTGTAGAGCCACTGTAGAGCCACT
>NZ_KB291413.1:151593-157172 GCF_000318295.1 Capnocytophaga sp. oral taxon 326 str. F0382 | reverse complement strand
GTAGAGCCACTGTAGAGCCACTGTAGAGCCACTGAAGGCTAACATATTAATTAGCACATTTGTAAATTTACTAATTTGCTATTTTTTCTTATCTTTGTACTTTCAAAACTTCTTCTATTATGACAAAGAACAAGAAGATAAATGTATGCATTTTTATTCTCGTTGCCCTCAGTTGTGGCTGGCTAGGCGTATGGGTAGATTCCCTTACGGGGGAAACAGCAGGCGATTTCAGCAATACCAGCAATGGTACTAAAGGAATGGGTATTTTTATAGCTGCCCCAGTGCTGACTTGGCTCGTGTTGCGCGCCTTTATGGGCGATGGTTGGCGCGATGCAGGACTGCGCCCACTTATCAAGAAAAACCTGCGGTGGTATGGGGTGGCTACGCTTATTTATCCTACGGTGATTGCCCTTACCCTGCTTATTGGAGAACTTTTTGGGTGGCTGAAAGTGCAAATCCATTGGACAAACTACTTCGCGGGTTTTGGTATTTTTGTATTAGCGGAATTTGTAAAGAATTTCTTTGAAGAATCGTCGTGGCGGGGGTACCTCACCGCTCGTTTGCTCAGTTTGAAGCTGAAAGATATATGGCTCTACCTCATTGTGGGGGTAGTGTGGTGTTCGTGGCATTGGCCTTACTTTTTCTACTTCATAAAACCCGAACGCCTATTTGCTTTATTTCCTTACGACAAAGTAACCTTTTGCCTGTTGGCATTAGTGAGCTGTACCTTGTGGACGGTAATGTATACCGAGATTTTCCGCCTTACGGGCTCTATCTGGCCTGGGGTGTGGATGCACGCTATTGAGGATACTACCATCTACAGCTTGATGTACGACAAGCATATTTTCATTGAAACGGGTAAAGATATACTCATTTCACCCGTTTCAGGGATTATTCCTTGTCTGTTGTATCTTGGTGTCGGTTTATGGTTACGCAAAATCAGGATTGCCAAAGAGAAACAGTAGGAATAAAACTCTCCGTGCGGTACTCATACCATACAGGGATTATTATTGCCTGTCGAACCACAACTGCCTGTGTGGCTCGCAATTTGCTAATTTAACGTCAGCTCGATATATGCAACATTAATTTGCAATTGTCTTTCTGTTACTATTCCGTGAAAATTCCTCAGCTTTAGCTGAGCAATTCGTGTAATCTGTGCGTAGTCTGCGAGCTGGCATAGCAGAGTATGTGTCTAAAGGCAACTTGCTATCTATTTGTTTGATTTTTTTAAGATTTATAAGATTTCTGTAGCGTAAACTACACTTTTCTTATGTCGAACTCACGAATTTAACAGTCCGTACAGCTCACACCACGGGGATTTCATTTTCTCATTTTCTAATATGCTAATTTTCTAATATGCTAATTTTCTAATATGCTAATTTTCTAATTCCCTAATCTGCTAATCTACAAATCACTTTCTTATCGCCAAATTTCTCAGCGAGCCATTGTTGCAATCGCGCGGCATCTATTTCTTTAGTCACTTCTTTGCCCTTTATAGTATCTTTTTTCAGGGTATAGAGCAGTACAGTAGCCGTTTGTAGAGAATCTTTATTAGACAAGTGGTTCAGCTTGCCAAAATAAAAATCGTCTATGCTTGGGAATAAAACCTGCATTTCTTTAGCAAAAGTAGGGTCGTTATATTTGTATTGCGCCAACTCTTCTTTTAGCTGATTTATCATCACATCTTTACTAGAGAGCGACGACTTGTTTTTGTTGATTTCTGATAGTATTTCTTTATCAATTTCCGATTCTTTTTGTCGTACAATAAGCTCAGTATTGAGTAGTTTGAAGTTTTTAAGGTCGCTTTGCAGCGTTTTTAACTCTTCATCGCTAAATTTCTTATCCAAAAACGCTAATTCAATGCTTTTAGGGTTCGTATTGTAGCGTATTTTCTTATAAATGATAGTATAACCACTGTTTTCAAACTCGGCAGTGATATAATGAGCTACATTCTCGTGGAATTCCTTCTCTTTTAAAAGGCTATATGCCAAATACAAACTGGGAGTAACAATGAGGATTACCAATGTGGTGATAACAACGCGCAAACGCTTGTTAAGCGCCTCATTACCCGTATTCTTAGGGGTGTATTTCAGGTATTTGATAATGAGGAAAGTAGCAATCCCAATGAAGAAACAATTGATGCTATAGAGGTAGAAAGCTCCTAAAAAATAACTAAAATTACTCGTTGCTAAACCAAACCCTGCTGTACAAAGTGGAGGCATCAAGGCAGTAGCAATAGCTACCCCTGGTATAGGGTTACCTTTATCCTCGCGCGTTAGCGAGATAGCCCCTACCAACCCACCCACAAAAGCGATGAACACATCGTAAATGGTAGGTGAAGTACGCGCTAAAAGCTCTGACTGCACATCCTTGAACGGACTGATATAGAAGTAGATAAACGATACTATAAGACTCACCACAGTAGCGATGAGCAAACTCTTGCCGGTTTTCTTCAACAGGTCGAAATCGTAAGTAGCCAATGCAAATCCTGCCCCTACGATAGGTCCCATCAAAGGAGAAATAAGCATCGCCCCAATGATAACAGCAGTAGAATTGACATTCAGCCCAATAGAAGCAATGAGAATAGCACAAGCTAAAATCCATAGATTAGCGCCACGAAAAGAGATATTGCTAAGGATATCTTCAATTACTTTTTCCTTTTTCTCTTCGCCTTGATGTAAATTGAAAAGCTTTTTCAAAAAACTCATAATGTTAAGTATTTAGATGTTAGTTTTAAATAATTGGGTACAAAGATAGTAATAATTAGCTCATTAGCCAATGATAATTCACTGTGTTTTCCTACTTTTGCTTTCTGGTTATGAAGAAAATATATACTATAGGGCACTCTACCCATACCTTGGAGGAGTTTATAAAAATGTTACAATCGTTTGAGATACAACATTTAGTGGATGTTAGGGGACTACCAGGGTCTAACAAATATCCGCAATTCAACAAAGAGAATTTAGAAGTGGCATTACCCCAAGTTGGTATCGCTTATACTCATTTGGCGCTATTGGGGGGCAGACGAAAAGTGCACAAAGACTCCAAGAATACCCGCTGGCGTAATGAGTCTTTCCGCGCTTATGCCGATTATATGGAAACTCTTGATTTTGAAGAAGGTATTGCGCAGCTTATCGCCATTGCCAAAAGAGAAACAACGGCTTATATGTGTGCTGAAGCCCTCTGGTGGCGCTGTCATAGATCGATGATATCCGATTATCTGAAAGCCAAAGGATGGCAAGTAGACCATATTATGGCAATAGACAAAGAAGAACCCCATAAATATACTGCCCCAGCTCGTGTTATAGGAGACAAGGTAGTGTACTATGATGATGGAATTCTTTGGGGGTAATTTGCAAATTTGCTAATTATCATAGGGTATCACCTTTATTTGCGCACTTTCGTATTCTGCTAAAAATACTTCCGACGGACTATCATAGCCTAATTCTTGTAGCTTCGCAAGCAACCATTCTTCGGTTTTATCTACAGCTTCCAATACACTTTTTTGGATAATACCATCGGTGATAATAGGGTATTTAGGATTTTCTTCACCCGATAATACAATAATGAGCTCACCATTCTGTTCAAGTACGGCTCTTTTTACATCCCTGATGTAGTAAATCCCTTCTTTGCGGAGTTTGAAAGCGAGTTCGTGTGCTGTGATTTTAGCTTTTTTGCAAGCCGCGATGTCTATCTTGCCACGATTGATAACAATCACGGGGTTGCCATCTATAAAACTCTTAAAAGCGTGGTTCTTGGTTTTGAGTTTTCGCAAGCCAATGATGAGTAATGCCCAAATAATCAATACAATAGCAAACTGAAAGAGCGTAACCGACGGACTGTAAATCACGCCCCCGATGATACCCCCAAGTACGTAGTTTTGTACCTGATCCATAGCCGAAGTAGGCGCCAAATTACCCTTACCCGATTTGTTGATAATTAGGGCAATAGCCAACAATCCTAAAAGCAGTTTTAGGAACACATCCAAGTAGAAAAACCACTCGGATTCGATATAAGGAATTGTAAACATAAAATTGATTTATTGATGAGACAATTTACTAATTTGCTAATTGACAAATCGACAAATTGATAATTAAAATGAAACATTAAACCCTACTTCAAGCGAATGATACTCTTTTTTTATAGGTACAATAGGGGCAGTGTCATAGATAATTCGGTAAGTGCCCACGATACCTATGGTAGGGGTAATGTTGTAAGTGAGGTCGACAGCCCCGCCAAAACGCGCTTCTTTGAAGTAAGTGCTATCGGGTTTCCCCTGATGTATAGCAGTGGTGATAAACGTCCATTTCTCAGCTAATTGAAGTTTGTAGCTGAGCGATAAATGAGTTTTGATGCTACGACTATAAGCGTGGTTAGGAGTATTGGTATCAGGGGCAGGGTGTTGCCATTTTTCGTATTCAAAGAATAAGCCTACAGCAGCAAACATCAGTGAGGAATTAGTGTTTACTAATCGATAGCGTGACTGCAACCCCGTAGAAATCTTGTGGTTCATTCCCCTGCTTTCTGCCCATTGTGATTCGGCATAAGGGTACACCTCAAAAGCGTGGTCTAACAAGTAGCGATATTCCAAATGTATATACCCACCACTTAAGATTACTTGACTACCATAAGTAGAAAGCTCAAATTTGTTGATTACATTGATGACCCTATTGCGATTGATTAGCAAGTTGAGGTTAGCTGTATTTTTAAGAGTAAAAACATCCTCTTTTTCGGTTTTGAAGTCCAAGATAGGCATCAAGCTCCCTTGTAAGGTTTTGGTGCTGTCTATCGTCATTGTGAGATTTTCCGAAAAAAGCATTTGTGAGTAGGCAGAAGCTGAAGGTAATAGTATTAATAATGCGTAAAGTAATTTTTTCATTGTACTTAAATTTTCTTTTTCAAGCGACAAAAGTAAGAATAATTAGATAATTAGCAAGTTAGCTAATGAAAAAATCCCCGTGTAGTCATACCACACGGAGATTTATTAGTTATTTGTCACTTCTGTAATTACCTCTATATTCCCACGAGTAGAGTTAGAATACGGACAAACTTGATGTGCTTTTGCGGCAAGTTCTTCGGCTTGTTCAAGAGATATATCAGGTATATTTACTTGTAAGGTTACTGCAAAAATAAAGCCGCCATTATCGAGCTTCCCTATAGATACGTGTGCTGTTACAGAGGTCTCGCCAGTGGTTACTTTAGCTTGCCTAATAACCAAATTCAGGGCAGTATCAAAACAAGCTGCATAGCCAGCTGCAAAAATCTGCTCAGGATTGGTATAATCATCATTAGCCCCACCTAAGGCTTTAGGAGAGCGTAGTTCAAGGCTTAACGCGCCATTATCGGAAGTTACTTTCCTTTTTTGACCACCGGTAGCGGTCGCCACTGCTGTGTACAATGCTTTCATAATAATTCTTACTTATTTTGTTATTTATTCTTACTTTGTGAGTTTTATAGGTCAGGCTTTTAAGAACCTTAAACTATATTTCGAGAGACAAAGATACAACAAATATTTTTAACAATGTTTTTTATAAACAATTTCCTAAAATAACGTCAGTTCGATATAACAGAATATTGAT
>NZ_KB291413.1:106452-151573 GCF_000318295.1 Capnocytophaga sp. oral taxon 326 str. F0382 | reverse complement strand
TGTTAAGTAATTACTTACGTCGAACTCACGTTAAAATAGAATTTATGATGATTAGTGGGGCAATTGATGATTAACAAAAATCCCTATGAGGTAAGTACCTCACAGGGATTTTTTAGTTGTTTTTATTCTTTTTCTTAGAACTCTTTGCCTTGCTGTTGAACTCTAAACAGAGTTGTAACCAAAAATCAAAGTCTTTTTTTTGGTTGTACCCCGTAGGGTCTACATAGCAATAGCCAGAGAGCTCTTTGCCTCTCATTACCACTGGCGAGAAGCCCTGCCTTTCGGCAATTTCTTCTGTCTGTTGAGGGTCAAACCTACACATTAGGCAATCCTCTCCTATATTGATGCACATCTTGTTATTCACCAAGAAAGCCAAACCGCCAAACATCGCTTTTTCTTCCACCGTGATATGAGAAATTTCAGCTAAATATTCGCGAACTCTATTCGCAAGTGTTATACTATAAGCCATTTTATATTAGATTTTTAAATGCTCTTTGAGATCGGGGGCAAAAGTAGTACCTTCATATTTGCCCTCGTGAAAGTATTCATAAGCACTGACTTCCAATTCCCCACAATCGGAAATAAGATTGCCATCTTCATCGTATATTTTGTAAGTCTGCTGGGTGTTGCCTATGGAATTTTCACCATCTAATCCTAATAAAACGCTGTAAAAAACATCTGTTAAGAGGGTATCTATTACTTCTTTTAGCTGCTCTTGCTGAGTGTTACTGAGCACCATTTCTTTTATTTTGGCATTTACAGCACTGGGGTATTGGGGCTGCTCTTCAAAGCAGGATTTTAGAAAATTTAGTTTTTCAAGGTAAAAATTCTTTGCAAATTCGTCTGAAGTCATAGAGTTGTTATTTAAACGATTCCTTTTTCAATGTATCACAAAGTTTGCCTTGTACTGCCTTGCGTATTTAGGCAAATCTATAAGAGTAGAACCTTCAAACATTAGTTCTATATAATAAGGCAGGTCATATGCTTGTATTTCCTCGTCTATAAGGTGATCAGTAAGGGCGTCGAGTTCGTCAAAATTATATATAGTTATTAGTTTTTTTAATCGATTAGTAAATTAGTAAATTTGTAAATCAGCAAATGGACGTACTGTTCTTTCATTGTAGCAGAAAGAAAACTACGCTCAATCCACTGTTGCCAAGTAGGTAACGCTTACTACTTGTTTCATTTCTCTACAAGAGTTACGACCCCTACTTCGGCACCGAAGAGAGCCAATAACTTGATTTACTTTATCTAAACGCAAGGTTTTTTTGCCCTGTTCCAATTCACGTACAAAGCGCAGTCCGACGCCCGCTCGCATTGCCAATTCAGGCTGTGTAAGGCGTAACTCCTTACGCCTTTCCTTTACAAAAGAAGCGATATTCATAATTAGTAAATTGACTAATTAACAAATTAGCTAATTAGATTATACCTTTTCGGGTGTATTTTTTTATTGAAATTTCTCAACTCGTCAAACCACTGCGTTATTTTCTCTTCCTCAATAGTAAAAGGTAATGTTGATTGAGTAAAAACATATATTTCCCATATTTACTTGTTTATTAATATCAGAAAGGTCATCAATACCGAAAAAAACGCTACCAATAATGTAGTAGGTAAATGAACTTTTACAGCTAATAGCACAGTGAATCCCACCAAAAGTACATTTATAATAATACAATAACGAAAACTAAGAGGCAGTTGCAGTTGGTAATGCATCAAGTTAGCAATCCCAGCAAAGATAAGAGCTAATCCAGCACTGAAAAACCAAAAACCTTCAGCTGAAAAATGCTCATACTTCTTAAAACTCAGTGCCGAGTGTACCACCCCCAGCATTATAATTACTATAATAGTAATGAAATAAAGACTCCTCATTGTAAAAAAATGTTTATCAAAGGCAAAGGTAATACTTTCTAATAACAAATACAAATAGATTCGTAATTTACCGTCAGGTGAAAATTAGTGAAAATTCGTGGAGTTATGATAATCAATCACTTTTGAAGTATGTTGTGTAAGAAGCCAGCGATAGCTGAGTATGTGCTGCAAACGCCCTTTTGCAAACGCCCCCACAAACAAAACATTTTAAACACCTTACATTTTCTTACCTCTTATCTCTTACCTAAAAAACAACTTTTTTGTGATATTTGTAACAAAATTAAAAGTATATAACTCCTTATAATATAATTACTTCTATAAAAAGTAAATGTGTAATATGTTGATAATCAGTGTGTAATAGGTAATTACTGCATCTAACCCCCAACCCCTAACCCCTAACCTCTCTTACCTCTTATCTTTCAGATAGTTTTGTGGTTTTAAAAAATAATTGTACTTTTGCACCCGCTTTGAATAATTAAAGCCTAAAACTCAAGTAAACAAATAAATAAATATATAGTATTGTAAATTATGCCAACAATTTCACAATTAGTACGAAAAGGAAGAACCAGAATTACCAAGAAGAGTAAATCGGTTGCTTTGGATTCGTGCCCACAACGCCGCGGTGTATGTACACGTGTGTACACCACTACGCCTAAAAAACCGAACTCTGCTATGCGTAAAGTAGCTCGTGTTCGTTTAACTAATGGCAATGAGGTGAACGCTTACATCCCAGGTGAAGGTCACAACCTCCAAGAGCACTCGATAGTATTGGTACGAGGCGGAAGGGTAAAAGATTTACCAGGTGTTAGATATCACATCGTGCGTGGCGCACTTGATACTGCCGGTGTTGCCGGTAGAACGCAACGTCGCTCTAAATACGGTGCTAAACGCCCTAAACCAGGACAAGCCGCTGCCGCACCAGCTAAAGGTAAGAAAAAGTAATTTAACACACAAAATCTTTTAACTGAAAAGAAATGAGAAAAAGACAGGCTAAAAAACGCCCACTTTTACCGGATCCTAAGTTTAACGACCAATTGGTTACCCGCTTCGTGAATAACCTTATGTGGGACGGTAAAAAATCAGTGGCTTTTAAAGTATTCTACGACGCTATCGATATCGTAGAACAAAAGAAAAATAACGACGAAAAGTCGGCATTAGAAGTTTGGAAAGATGCTCTTAGCAACGTAATGCCTCACGTCGAAGTACGCTCTCGCCGTGTAGGGGGTGCTACCTTCCAAATTCCTATGCAAATTCGCCCAGACCGTAAAGTCTCTATGGCTATGAAATGGCTCATCGGGTACGCTCGTAAACGCAACGAGAAATCTATGGCTCAGAAATTGGCTGCCGAAATTATCGCTGCCTCTAAAGAAGAAGGTGCTGCCGTGAAGAAAAAAATGGATACGCACCGTATGGCTGAAGCTAACAAAGCATTCTCACACTTTAGATTCTAATTAACACGATGAGTAGAGATTTAAAATATACAAGAAACATAGGTATTGCCGCTCACATCGATGCTGGTAAAACCACCACTACCGAACGTATACTTTTCTATACCGGTAAAACTCACAAAATCGGTGAAGTTCACGATGGTGCATCTACTATGGACTGGATGGAACAAGAAGCTGAACGCGGTATCACTATCCAATCTGCTGCAACCACTTGTAAATGGAACTTCCCTACCGAAAATGGTAAACCTACAGCCGACGCTAAAGAGTATCACTTCAATATTATCGATACTCCCGGTCACGTCGATTTTACCGTTGAGGTAAACCGTTCTTTGCGCGTACTTGATGGATTAGTATTCCTCTTCTCTGCCGTAGACGGTGTAGAACCTCAATCTGAAACTAACTGGCGCTTGGCTGATAACTACAAAGTTCCTCGTATTGGGTTCGTAAACAAAATGGACCGTCAAGGAGCTAACTTCCTCAATGTTTGCAACCAGGTAAAAGATATGCTCAAATCTAACGCCGTTCCTATCGTATTGCCTATCGGTGACGAAGCTGACTTTAAAGGCGTTGTAGATTTGATTAAAAACCGCGCTATTGTATGGCACGAAGAAAACTCAGGTTCTACCTTTGATATAGTAGAAATTCCTGCCGATATGAAAGAAGACGTAGCTAAATACCGTGCTCAATTGATTGAAGAAGTAGCTGGTTACGACGAAGGTCTTCTCGAAAAATTTATGGAAGATGAAAGCTCTATCACCGAAGAGGAAATACACAAAGCACTACGTGCTGCTGTAATGGATATGGCTATTATCCCAATGGTGTGCGGTTCATCATTCAAAAACAAAGGGGTGCAATTTATGCTTGATGCGGTATGCCGCTACTTGCCTTCACCTCTTGACAAAGAAGCTATCGAGGGTACTAACCCTGAAACTGGCGAACCTGCCCTACGCAAACCAGCCGTTGATGCTCCTTTCTCAGCTTTAGCGTTTAAAATTGCTACTGACCCTTATGTAGGACGTTTGGCATTCTTCCGCGCTTACTCAGGTCACCTAGATGCAGGTTCTTACGTATTGAACACTCGTTCAAACAACAAAGAGCGTATCTCTCGTATCTACCAGATGCACGCTAATAAACAAAATCCTATCGAATACATCGAAGCTGGTGATATAGGGGCTGCAGTAGGTTTTAAAGATATCAAAACTGGTGATACCCTTTGCGACGAAAAATATCCTATCGTACTCGAAAGTATGGTATTCCCTGATCCAGTAATCGGTATTGCTGTAGAACCTAAAACAAAAGCCGACGTTGATAAATTAGGTATGGCTTTAGCTAAACTCGCTGAAGAAGACCCTACCTTCCAAGTAAAAACTGACCAAGCCTCTGGACAAACTATCATCTCTGGTATGGGTGAGTTGCACTTGGATATCATTGTAGACCGCCTCAAACGCGAGTTCAAAGTAGAAGTAAACCAAGGACAACCTCAAGTAGAGTACAAAGAGGCTATTACAGGTAAAGCTGATCACCGCGAAGTCTACAAAAAACAAACTGGAGGTCGTGGTAAATTCGCCGACATCGTATTCCGTATGGAACCAGCCGAAGAAGGTAAAGTAGGTCTTGAGTTTGTCAACGAAATCAAAGGTGGTAACATCCCTAAAGAGTATATCCCATCAGTTGAAAAAGGTTTCAAAGAAGCTATGAAAAACGGACCTTTGGCAGGCTTCGAAATGGACGCAATGAAAATCGTTCTTATCGATGGCTCTTTCCACCCTGTCGATTCCGATTCATTGTCATTCGAGTTGGCAGCCAAATTGGGTTACAAAGAAGCTGCTCGCGCTGCAAAAGCCGTATTGATGGAACCTATTATGAAATTGGAAGTTATTACTCCAGAAGAAAATATGGGAGATATCGTAGGCGACTTGAACCGCCGTCGTGGTCAAGTAAATAATATGGACGACCGTAATGGCGCTAAAGTAATCAAAGCTTTTGTTCCATTATCAGAAATGTTCGGCTATGTAACAGCACTTCGAACTCTCTCATCAGGTCGTGCTACTTCTACAATGGAGTTCTCTCACTATGCCGAAACTCCTTCTAACATTGCAGACGAAGTAATTAAAAACGCCAGAGGCAACTAAATTATTAAGCAAATGAGTAATCAACAAAAAATAAGAATAAAGTTAAAATCTTACGACCACAACTTGGTAGATAAATCTGCTGAGAAAATCGTAAAAACAGTAAAAGCAGCCGGTGCTGTAGTAGTAGGACCTATTCCGCTACCTACCCACAAAAAAATATTTACTGTATTGCGCTCTCCTCACGTAAACAAAAAAGCTCGTGAGCAATTCCAATTGAGCTCTCACAAACGTCTCCTCGACATCTACAGCTCTTCATCTAAAACTATCGACGCTTTGATGAAATTGGAATTACCAAGCGGTGTTGACGTAGATATCAAAGTTTAATAACTTTACTAAAATGTCCCGAAACTGCGGGTTAGGGAAAAACGGATAAAAATGATTCAGGGTTAAAAAGCCTCGGGCATTTTTTGACCCTGAAACATTTATAGGTATCATTCCCTGATACCTCACACCTGTCCCCTGACTCCTAAATAAAAAACTAATAACTAATTTAATATTTAATTTTATGTCTGGGTTAATCGGAAAAAAAGTAGGAATGACCAGCATTTTTGATGAGAACGGTAAAAATGTACCTTGTACCATCATCGAAGCAGGTCCTTGCGTAGTTACCCAAGTCAGAACCAAAGAGGTTGATGGCTATGAGGCTCTTCAACTTGGTTTCGATGACAAAGCAGAAAAACGTGCTACCAAAGCTGAGCTTGGTCACTTCAAAAAAGCAGGTACTTCTGTAAAGAAAAAAGTTGTTGAATTCCAAGGTTTTGAAAACAATTACAAATTAGGTGATACTATCACCGTCGATTTCTTCACCGAAGGCGAGTTCGTCGATATCACAGGAACTTCCAAAGGTAAAGGCTTCCAAGGGGTGGTACGTCGCCACGGTTTTGGCGGAGTAGGTCAAACTACTCACGGTCAGCACAACCGCCTCAGAGCACCAGGTTCAGTAGGTGCTTCGTCTTACCCCTCTCGCGTATTCAAAGGTATGCGTATGGCTGGACGTATGGGAGCTGAAAAGGTAACAGTACAAAACTTGAAAGTATTAAAAGTGGTTGCTGAGAAAAATCTTTTACTAGTAAAAGGTTGTATCCCAGGTCACAAAAATGCTTACGTAACTATTCACAAATAATGGAAGTAGCAGTATTAAACATACAAGGAAAAGAAACAGGTAGAAAGGTAACCCTTTCTGATGCTGTATTCGGTATCGAGCCTAACAATCACGTAGTATACTTAGATGTAAAACGCTATTTAGCTAACAAACGTCAAGGTACTCACAAGGCTAAAGAAAGAAACGAAGTAGCTGGTAGTACTCGCAAAATCAAAAAACAAAAAGGTACTGGTACAGCTCGTGCAGGTAGCGTAAAATCTCCTGTATTTGTGGGTGGCGGTCGCATATTCGGTCCTCGTCCTAAAGATTATACACAAAAACTTACTAAAAACGTAAAACGATTGGCTCGCCGCTCTGCCCTCAGCGCTAAAGTGCAAAACCAAGCCCTCGTTGTAGTTGAAGATTTAAATTTCAACGCCCCTAAAACTAAAGATTTTACAGCTGTTGTGAAATCCCTCGGCTTAGAAAATAAAAAATCACTTTTTGTGTTGCCAAATACAAATAATAACGTATATTTGTCCTCTCGTAACGTACCTACTTCAAGCGTAGTAACAGCTTCAGAATTAAATACTTACCAAGTAGTCAACGCTGCAAAGGTAGTACTTACTGAGAGCTCAGTAGCAGTTTTAGAGTCAATTTTAACAAAATAAGAAGAAAATGAGCGTATTAATTAAACCTGTAAATACAGAAAAAGCAACCGAAAATAGCGAGTTAAAAAACTGCTATACTTTCGTAGTAGCTAACGACGCTAACAAGATTCAAATCAAAAATGAAGTTGAAGCTACTTATGGCGTTAAAGTGAAATCCGTACGTACCCTTAACTACGGGCCTAAACGTTCTACTCGTTATACAAAAACAGGCTTGCAAATCGCTAAAACAAACGCAGTGAAAAAAGCAGTTGTGCAAGTAGAAGATGGAACTATAGATTTTTATAGTAATATATAAGTATTTAACAAATAGACAAAAATGTCAGTTAGAAAATTAAAACCAATTACCCCCGGTCAGCGTTTTAGAGTAGTAAACGAATTCGACACCATTACTACTGATAAGCCGGAAAAGAGCTTGCTCGTTCCGTTGAAAAAGACTGGTGGTAGAAACAATCAAGGAAAAATGACCATGCGTTACATTGGTGGTGGTCATAAGAAAAAGTACCGTATCATCGACTTCAAACGAAACAAATTCGGCATCGACGCCAAAGTAGTTTCTATCGAGTACGACCCTAACAGAACAGCATTCATTGCTCTTGTTCAATACACCGACGGCGAAAAGCGTTACATCATCGCTCCCGCTGGTTTGAAGGTTGATCAAGTAATCGTTTCAGGTCAAGAAAATATCGCTCCTGAAATCGGTAACGCAATGCCGCTCTCTCAAATCCCTCTCGGTACCGTAATTTCTTGCATTGAATTGCGCCCTGGACAAGGAGCTAATATCGCTCGTTCCGCAGGTACTTTCGCCCAACTAATGGCTAAAGATGGTAAGTATGCTACCGTAAAATTACCTTCTGGTGAAACCCGTATGATCCTCCTCACTTGCCTCGCAACCATAGGAGCTGTATCAAACTCCGACCACCAATTGGTACTTTCTGGTAAAGCTGGTCGCTCTCGCTGGTTAGGACGCCGTCCTCGTACACGTGCCGTAGTAATGAACCCTGTAGATCACCCAATGGGTGGTGGTGAAGGTCGTGCTACCGGTGGTCACCCACGCTCACGTAAAGGAATACCAGCTAAAGGTTATAGAACCCGTTCTAAAACCAAAGCAAGTAATAAGTATATTGTAGAACGCAGAAAAAAATAAGAGACTAACAAATGGCACGTTCATTAAAAAAAGGACCTTACGTTCACTATAGCTTGGAAAAGAAAATCCAACAAAATATACAATCAGGTAAGAAAAACGTTATCAAAACTTGGTCACGATCTTCTATGATTACACCTGATTTCGTTGGCCAAACTATCGCTGTACACAACGGTCGTCAGTTCGTCCCTGTATATATTACTGAAAATATGGTGGGACATAAATTAGGAGAATTTTCACCTACTCGTTCCTTCCGCGGACACGCAGGTGCAAAAAATAAAGGTAAAAAATAATTAAGGCTATGGGAGTTAGAAAAAAATTAAGAGCAGACGAAATTAAAGAAGCTAAAAAAAGCTTGGCTTTCGCAAAGTTAAATAACTGCCCTACTTCCCCACGAAAAATGCGCTTAGTAGCAGATTTAGTTCGCGGTCAGCAAGTAGATAAAGCCTTGGCTATTTTGAAATTCAACCAAAAAGAAGCAGCAGCTCGTTTAGAAAAATTGTTGCTTTCAGCTATCGCTAACTGGCAAGCTAAAAACGAGAACGCTAACTTGGAAGAAGCAGGAGTATTCATCAAAGAAATCCGCGTGGATGGTGGCGCTATCCTTAAACGCTTACGCCCAGCTCCACAAGGAAGAGCACACAGAATTAGAAAACGCTCTAACCACGTAACTTTAGTGCTTGGAGCTAAAAATTTTAACACAGAAAGCTAAGATAAACTATGGGACAAAAAACAAATCCAATCGGAAATCGCCTAGGAATTATCAGAGGATGGGAGTCTAACTGGTATGGAGGCAATGATTACGGAGATAAACTCGCTGAAGACGACAAAATCAGAAAATATGTTCTCGCTCGTTTATCTAAAGCTAGTGTTGCTCACGTGATTATCGAACGTACTTTTAAACTTGTAACCGTTACTATCACCACCGCTCGCCCCGGTATCATCATCGGTAAAGGAGGTCAGGAGGTAGACAAGCTGAAAGAAGAACTTAAGAAAATCACCGGTAAAGACATCCAAATCAACATTTTTGAAATCAAACGCCCTGAGCTCGACGCCGCTCTCGTTGCAGCAAGCATCGCCCGCCAAATCGAAGGCCGTGTCTCTTACAAACGCGCTATCAAAATGGCTATCGCTTCAGCTATGCGTATGAACGCCGAAGGTATCAAGGTAATGATTTCTGGCCGTTTGAATGGAGCCGAAATGGCACGTTCCGAAAGCTTTAAAGAAGGTCGTATCCCTCTTTCAACCTTTAGAGCTGATATCGATTACGCTATTGACGAAGCTCACACTACTTATGGCCGTATGGGCATCAAAGTGTGGATTATGAAAGGCGAAATCTATGGTAAAAGAGAACTCTCCCCACTCGTAGGTATGACTAAGAAAGCTACCGGTGGAAACTTCTCCGGTAAATCAACTGACAAGCCTGCTGGTGCACCCAAAAGAGCGCGTCGCAAAAAGTAATTTTTTAAAGAACAAGAAAGATGTTACAGCCAAAAAGAACGAAATATCGTAAACAACAAAAAGGCAGAATGAAAGGCGTAGCTCACCGCGGTGCGCTCCTTTCTAATGGTACTTTCGGAATTAAATCATTAGATTCAGCATTCATCACTTCTCGTCAAATCGAGTCAGCTCGTGTCGCTGCTACCCGTTATATGAAACGCGAAGGTCAACTTTGGATCAAAATCTTCCCAGATAAACCTATTACCAAAAAACCACTCGAAGTACGTATGGGTAAAGGTAAAGGTGCCGTTGAATACTGGGCAGCCGTAGTAAAACCAGGTAGAATAATGTTCGAGGTTGGCGGAGTGCCGCTCGACGTAGCCAAAGAAGCGCTACGCCTCGCCGCTCAAAAGCTACCCGTGAAAACAAAATTCGTTGTAGCAAGAGATTATCAAAATTAATTAAAGAACAATGAAACAGTCTGAAATTAACAAATTGACAATAACTGAGCTACAAGAAAAGCTTGGTGAGTTTAAGAAATCGTATGCAGATTTGAAAATGGCACACGCAATTTCGTCATTGGAAAAACCAATTCAATTACGTAACGTAAGAAGAACTATCGCGAGATTGGCTTGTGAGCTAACTAAACGTGAATTACAATAATTCGAACCTGCCTTATGGAAAAAAGAAATTTAAGAAAAGAAAGAATAGGGGTTGTTACAAGCAACAAAATGGATAAATCTATCGTCGTTTCAGAAGTGAAACGTGTAAAACACCCTATGTATGGTAAGTTCGTGTTGCGCACCAAAAAATACGTTGCGCACGACGAAAAAAACGATTGCAACATTGGTGATACTGTACGCATAATGGAAACACGCCCATTGAGCAAAACCAAATGTTGGAGATTAGTAGAAATCATTGAAAGAGCTAAGTAATTATGGTACAACAAGAATCAAGACTAAAAGTAGCCGATAATACTGGCGCTAAAGAAGTGCTAACTATCCGTGTACTCGGTGGTACTAAGCGCCGATACGCCTCTGTTGGCGATAAGATTGTAGTTACCGTCAAAGAAGCTACCCCTAACGGAAACGTAAAAAAAGGACAAGTTTCTACCGCGGTGGTTGTAAGAACTAAAAAAGAAGTACGCCGTGCCGATGGTTCTTATATCCGATTTGATGAAAACGCTTGCGTTCTCTTGAACGCAGCTGGTGAAATGAGAGGTACCCGTGTATTCGGTCCCGTAGCACGCGAACTTCGTGATAAACAATTTATGAAGATCGTTTCATTAGCACCAGAAGTGCTTTAATTTTTAACTAAAGTAAATGATGAAACTAAAAATTAAAACTGGAGATACCGTAAAAGTAATTGCCGGAGAAGAAAAAGGTAAAGAAGGCAAAGTATTACGTGTAGACCGTGAGAAGAACAGAGCGATTGTTGAGGGGCTTAACTTGGTGAAAAAACACACCAAACCTAACGCTCAAAACCCTCAAGGTGGAATCGTAGAAAAAGAAGCATCTATTCACATTTCTAACCTCTCCCTCATCGACCCTAAAACAAAAAAAGCTACTCGTGTAGGTTTCGAAGTGAAAGACGGTAAAAAAGTGCGAATCTCTAAAAAATCTAATGTAGTAATATAATATGGCTTACGTACCTAGATTAAAACAAGAATACAATGAGCGCATCATTGCGGCTCTTAAACAAGAATTTGGCTATAAAAACGTAATGCAGGTTCCTAAACTTGAAAAAATAGTTGTGAGCCGTGGTGTTGGTACTGCCGTAGCCGATAAAAAACAAATCGACTACGCCGTAGACGAACTTACCAAAATTACTGGTCAGAAAGCTGTTCCCACTTATTCTAAAAAGGACGTCGCTTCTTTCAAACTCCGTAAAGGTATGGCTATAGGTGCCAAAGTTACCCTTAGAGGAGAAAGAATGTACGAGTTCTTAGACCGCCTTATCACTACAGCTCTTCCCCGTGTAAGAGACTTCCAAGGCGTCAAAGCAAATGGATTCGACGGTAGAGGTAACTATAACTTAGGCGTTACCGAACAAATCATCTTCCCTGAAATCGACATCGATAAAATCAATAAGATTGCAGGTATGGATATTACCTTCGTTACTTCAGCTCACACTGATAAAGAAGCTAAATCATTATTAAGCGAATTAGGATTACCTTTTAAAAAGAACTAAGTATATGGCTAAAGAATCAATGAAAGCCCGCGAGGTGAAACGTCAAAAGTTAGTAGCTAAATACGCTGCTAAACGCAAAGCTCTAAAAGAAGCTGGTGATTATGAAGCACTTCAGCTCATCCCTAAAAATGCTTCCCCTGTCCGTTTGCACAACCGTTGCAAACTCACCGGACGCCCTAAAGGGTATATGCGCACCTTTGGAATTTCACGTGTGTTATTCCGCGAAATGGCAAACAAAGGATTAATTCCTGGTGTAAAAAAAGCAAGTTGGTAATAATTTAAAAGGACAAAATTTATGTATACAGATCCTATCGCAGATTATTTAACAAGAATTAGAAATGCTAATAGCGCTGGTCACAGAGTCGTTGAAATCCCAGCATCTAAACTCAAAAAGGAAATTACTAAAATCCTTTTCGACCAAGGGTTCATCCTTAGCTATAAATTCGATGACTCTACCGTTCAAGGTACCATCAAAATAGCTCTGAAATACGACAAAGTAACCAAAGAACCCGTTATTAGGCATATTGAAAGAGCCAGCCGCCCAGGTCTGAGAAAGTACGCGGGCGCTGATAACCTACCTCGCGTATTAAACGGTTTGGGTATCGCTATCATCTCTACATCACAAGGCGTGATGACTGGTAAAAAAGCGAGAGAACTCAATATCGGTGGTGAGGTAATTTGTTACGTTTACTAATCAATAAAAAGACAATAAACAATGTCAAGAATAGGTAAAGCACCCATCAATATTCCCGCAGGAGTTACAGTTACTATCAAAGATAACACCGTAACCGTAAAGGGGAAATTAGGCGAATTAACCCAAGAGGTTAAAGACATTGCTGTAAAGCAAGAAGATGGACATTTAGTGTTTGAAACTACAGATACTACCAAAGACCAAAACGCTAAACACGGATTATACCGTGCATTAGTACACAATATGGTCGTAGGTGTCTCTGAAGGTTTCACTAAAGAATTAGAGTTAGTAGGGGTTGGATACCGTGCAGCTAACCAAGGTCAAAAACTCGACTTAGCCCTCGGTTTCTCCCACAATATCATTCTCGAATTGCCTAAAGAAATTAAACTCGAAACAATCAACGAGAAAGGTAAAAACCCCATCATTAAATTAACTTCTCACGACAAACAACTACTCGGTCAAGTAGCGGCTAAAATCCGTAGCTTCCGTAAACCTGAACCTTACAAAGGTAAAGGCGTTAAATTCGTAGGCGAAGTGTTGAGAAGAAAAGCAGGTAAATCAGCTTAATAGTTAGAACAATGGCATTATCAAGAATAGAAAGAAGACAACGTATTAAAAGCAGAATCAGAAAAGTAGTAAAAGGTACTGCTGAACAACCTCGTTTGGCTGTTTTCAGAAGTAATAACGAAATCTATGTCCAAATCATAGACGATACTAAAGGTACTACCCTGTTGGCTGCATCTTCACGCGATAAAGAAATTAGTGCCGCCAAAGGTACTAAAACTGAAAAAGCAGCATTGGTCGGTAAAGCTATTGCTGAAAAAGCTTTAAAACAAGGTATCGAAAAAGTATCCTTCGACCGCGGAGGTTACCTTTACCACGGACGTGTAAAATCATTAGCCGACGGTGCTCGAGAAGGCGGACTTAAATTCTAATAACTATGTATCAGAAATATAAAAATATAGAATATGTAAAACCAAGTGGTTTGGAATTGAAAGACCGTTTGGTAGGTGTACAACGTGTTACTAAAGTAACTAAAGGTGGTCGCGCTTTCGGTTTCTCCGCTATCGTTGTAGTTGGCGACGAAAACGGAGTCGTAGGTCACGGGTTAGGTAAATCTAAAGAGGTTTCCGAAGCTATAGCTAAAGCTGTTGAAGACGCTAAGAAAAACTTAGTGCGTATCCCCCTCAACGGTACTACCTTGCCTCACGAACAAAAAGGAAAATACGGCGGTGCCCGTGTATTCCTACAACCCGCTACCGATGGTACTGGAGTTATTGCTGGTGGTGCAGTACGTGCCGTATTGGAATCCGTAGGTATCCATAACGTACTCTCTAAATCTCAAGGCTCTTCTAACCCTCACAACGTGGTCAAAGCTACTTTCGACGCTTTATTACAATTGCGTAGCGCTAAAACTGTCGCTGCTCAACGTGGCATCTCTTTAGAAAAATTGTTTAAAGGTTAATTTATATAGCTATGGCAAAAATTAAAGTAACTCAAATTAAAAGTAGCATCAAACGCCCTAAAGACCAAAAACTTACTCTCGAAGCTTTAGGTCTTACTCGTATCGGTAGAACCGTCGAACACGACGCTACACCAAGCATCCTTGGTATGATCAATAAGGTAAAACACTTAATTTCTGTAGAAGAAGTTAAATAATATTTTTATACAAAGTTATGAACTTGAGTAATTTACAACCCGCACAGGGTTCAATTCACAGAGAAGGGAAGCGCGTAGGTCGCGGTCAAGGTTCTGGTAAAGGAGGAACTTCTACCCGCGGTCACAAAGGAGCTAAATCTCGTTCTGGCTTTTCTAATAAGATTGGCTTCGAAGGTGGTCAAATGCCCCTACAACGACGCGTACCAAAATTCGGTTTCAAAAACTTTAACCGTAAAGAATACGTCGGTATCAACTTAGGTCGTATCCAAGAACTCGTTGATAACGGTAAAATTACCGATAAAGTTGACCTCGAAACCTTAGTTCAACTAAACCTCGCTAAAAAAACCGACTTGGTCAAAATTTTAGGAGGTGGAGAACTAAAATCTAAATTAAAAATATCTGTTCATAAGTTTACTGCAAGTGCTAAAGCCGCTATCGAAGCTGCTGGTGGCGAAGCAGTAACCTTGTAATATTCAATTTATGAAGAAGTTTATCGAGAACCTGACCAATATTTGGAAAATTGAAGAGTTAAAAAATAGAATCATTTTAACTCTCGGAATTTTGTTAGTTTATCGCTTCGGAGCTCACATCGTCCTCCCTGGTATCGACTCCGCTCAATTACACGAGTTGTCTACCAAAACCTCTGGCGGTGGTCTCCTCGACATCCTCAACGCTTTTACTGGTGGCGCTTTCTCCAATGCCTCAGTATTCGCACTCGGGATTATGCCCTACATCTCAGCTTCTATCGTCGTTCAGTTGATGGGAATCGCTATTCCTTATCTCCAAAAACTACAAAAAGAAGGTGAAAGCGGACGCCGAAAGATAAACCAAATCACTCGATGGCTTACTATTGCAATATGTATTGTACAAGCACCCGTATACCTATACGGTATCAATAGATTAGGAGTCCCTGATTCTGCCTTCCTTTTAGGCAAGGGACTCTCTTTTATCGTACCCGCGGTGCTTATCTTAGTAACAGGAACTATTTTCGCAATGTGGTTAGGTGAAAAAATCACCGATAAAGGAATTGGTAACGGTATCTCCCTACTCATTATGGTAGGTATCATCGCTCGCCTCCCTCGCGCATTCCTCTCCGAAACCGCTTCTCGACTTACCGGTACTGGTGGACCTCTGTTAATTCTCATCGAGATAATCCTTTGGTTCGTGATCATCCTGCTCTGTATCTATCTGATCAAAGCAGTACGACAAATCCCAGTACAGTACGCCCGTAGAACAGCCGACGGAGGAACTGCTAACGAGAGAAATATCTTCGGCGCTCGCCAATACATTCCTTTAAAACTTAACGCTGCAGGGGTAATGCCTATCATCTTCGCTCAAGCCTTGATGTTTATCCCAGCCACTGTAGCCGGATTATCACAATCCGAATTTGCCAAAAGTGTTCAAGCAGCCTTCTCCAACGTCTTCGGATTTTGGTACAACCTGCTCTTTGCAGCTATGATTATACTATTCACGTATTTCTACACTGCAATCACAGTGCCTACTAACAAAATGGCCGACGACCTAAAACGTAGCGGAGGTTTCATCCCAGGTATACGCCCAGGTAAAGAAACGGGCGACTATTTAGACAAAATTATGTCGCTCATCACATTCCCTGGCTCTATATGTATAGCCTTGGTAGCTATCTTCCCTTCACTGCTCAAAATTATCGGTATGCAAGACCAATGGGCATTGTTCTACGGAGGTACTTCACTACTCATCTTAGTAGGGGTTGCTATTGATACTATGCAACAAGTAAATTCATATCTGCTCAATCGCCATTATGATGGTTTGATGAAAACAGGTAAAAATAGAAAAGTATCTTAATTAAAATTTATGGCTAAACAAGCAGCAATTGAACAAGACGGAACTATTGTAGAAGCACTGTCTAATGCAATGTTCAGAGTGGAGTTAGACAATGGGCACGTAGTCATCGCACACATCTCAGGAAAAATGCGTATGCATTACATCAAACTACTCCCAGGTGATAAAGTAAAACTCGAAATGAGCCCTTACGACCTAAGTAAAGCTCGCATCACCTACCGTTATTAGTTTTAATTAAGAGAATTCTTCCAATATTTTGGTTGATAATTTCTCACAGATACAACCCTTTTAGTTATATCTGTGAGAAATTACAATCATAAAATAAGAATTTTTTATTTGTGGTATTTTTAGCGTAAAACATTTGTATTCAAAATGTTGAATACAAAAATTACGCTCAAAAAAACGAGTGAACTAAATGCAAAATGAAATTTTTGTACACTAAAAATGTGGCTATTACAAAAAAAAATTGTAGTTTTGCGCACTCTATTGATATAAACAAAACAAAATGAAAGTTAGAGCATCAATTAAAAAAAGAAGTTCCGAGTGCATCATTGTGCGCAGGAAAGGACGATTGTACGTAATTAACAAGAAAAATCCTAAATTTAAACAACGACAAGGATAATTATGGCACGAATTGCAGGTATTGACTTACCAAAAAACAAAAGAGGGGTTATTGGTTTAACCTACATTTTTGGTATTGGAAAAAGTAGAGCTAAAGAAATATTAAGTAGAGCTCAAGTAAACGAAGACACTAAAGTAAACGAATGGAATGACGACGAAATCAGCCGCATTCGCGAAATCGTTGCGTCTTACAAAATCGAAGGAGAATTGCGCTCCGAAATCCAATTAAACATCAAACGTTTGATGGACATCGGTTGTTACCGCGGTATCCGCCACCGTAACGGATTACCTTTGCGCGGTCAAAAAACTAAAAACAATTCTCGTACAAGAAAAGGTAAAAGAAAAACTGTTGCGAACAAGAAAAAAGCAACTAAATAATAAGTAGTAGAGTATGGCAAAACAAAATGCAAAAAATGCAAAAGTCTCTAAAAAGAGAAAAGTAGTCGTTGAGTCTGTTGGCGAAGCTCACGTTTCAGCTACTTTCAACAACGTTATCATTTCTCTTACCAATAAAAAAGGAGATGTAATTGCTTGGTCGTCAGCAGGTAAAATGGGCTTCAGAGGCTCTAAGAAAAATACCCCTTACGCCGCACAAGTAGCCGCCGAAGATGCTGCTAAAGTAGCTTTCGACGCCGGTCTTAAAAAAGTAAAAGTATACGTAAAAGGTCCAGGTAACGGTAGAGAATCCGCTATCCGCACTATCCACAACGCTGGTATCGAAGTAACCGAAATTATCGACGTTACTCCCCTTCCTCACAACGGATGCCGCCCTCCTAAAAAACGTAGAGTATAATTTAATATAACAAGTAAGAAAGGTGAGTTGTTATCGAAGGAATGCCTTAATTCATAACTGCCTTTCATTTTAAACAATTCAAAATGGCAAGATATACAGGACCAAAAACTAAAATAGCTCGTAAATTTGGTGAAGCTATCTTCGGAGATGATAAATCTTTTGAAAGAAAAAACTATCCTCCCGGACAACACGGCTTGGCTCGCCGTAGAGCAAAACGCTCTGAATACGCCACCCAGCTACAAGAAAAACAAAAAGCTAAATATACTTATGGAATCCTCGAAAAACAATTCCATAACCTATATGAAAAAGCTAAAAGAAGTAAACACATCACCGGTGAGGTGCTTCTTCAACTTTGCGAATCTCGCTTAGACAACGTCGTATACCGTATGGGTATCGCTCCTACTCGTAGCGCCGCACGCCAATTGGTGTCTCACCGCCACATCACCGTAAACGGAGAAATCGTAAATATCCCATCTTACTCACTTAAACCTGGCGATGTAGTAGGCGTTCGCGAAAAATCAAAATCTTTAAGCGTGATCGAAAATTCATTGGCTGCTCACAGCACCGTATACGAATGGATCACTTGGAACCCTGAAAAATTAGAAGGTACTTTCGTAGCTGTACCTCAACGTATTCAGATTCCTGAAAATATTAAAGAACAGTTAATCGTAGAGTTGTACTCTAAATAATAAATAAAAAAGACAGCAGTCAAAATATGGCATTATTTAACTTTCAAAAACCAGATAAAGTTATAATGATTGAATCATCTGATTTCGAAGGGCGATTTGAATTTCGCCCTTTGGAACCAGGATATGGTTTAACTATAGGTAACGCATTGCGCAGAGTTATGCTCTCCTCCCTCGAAGGTTTCGCTATTACCTCTGTGAAATTTGATAAAGTAGACCACGAATTTTCTACTATACCAGGCGTGAGAGAAGACGTAACCGAAATCATTCTCAACTTGAAACAAGTTCGCTTCAAACGCCAAGTCGAAGATGTAGAAAATGAAACAGTTACCATTACTGTTTCTGGTAAAAAACAATTGACTGCCGGTGATTTTCAAAAAACTCTTTCAGGTTTTCAAGTGCTAAACCCCGATTTGGTGATTTGCAATATGGAAACTTCCGCCGCCTTTACTATGGAAATTACCATTGAAAAAGGTCGTGGATACGTGTCCGCCGAAGAAAACGCAAAACCAAACGCCGCTATAGGAGTCATCGCTACCGATTCAATCTTTACTCCTATCAAAAACGTGAAATACACCGTTGAAAATTATCGTGTTGAACAAAAAACTGACTACGAAAAATTAGTCTTCGAAATTAAAACCGACGGTTCCATCCACCCTAAACAAGCCCTTACTGAAGCCGCTAAAACCCTCATCCATCACTTTATGCTCTTCTCCGACGAGAGAATTACCCTCGAAGCCGATGAAGTAGCCCAAACCGATGCTTACGACGAAGAATCATTACACATGCGTCAGTTGCTCAAAACTAAATTGGTAGATATGGACCTTTCAGTGCGCGCTCTCAACTGCTTGAAAGCCGCCGAAGTAGAAACATTAGGCGACTTAGTATCATTCAACAAAGCCGATTTGATGAAATTTAGAAACTTCGGTAAAAAATCCCTCATCGAACTCGACGAATTAGTGGCTAACAAAGGTTTGGTGTTCGGTATGGATACCTCAAAGTATAAATTGGATAAAGATTAACTCGCTCTTGCGATATTTTAACTAAGGAAAAATGAGACACGGAAATAAAATTAATCATTTAGGAAGAAAATCTGCTCATAGAAATTCAATGCTCGCCAATATGGCTTGCTCTCTTATCGAGCATAAACGAATCAATACTACCTTGGCAAAAGCAAAAGCTCTAAAACTTTTTGTAGAGCCATTGGTAACTAAATCTAAAGAAGATACTACTCATAATCGTCGTATCGCTTTTAGTAAATTGCGCAACAAATACGCTGTAACCGAGCTCTTCAAAGAAGTAGCAGTAAAAGTAGGCGACCGCCCAGGTGGATACACTCGTATCATCAAATTAGGAAATCGTTTAGGCGATAACGCCGAAATGGCTATGATTGAGTTCGTAGACTACAACACTACTTACAACGTAGCTAATAAAGCAGCTAAAAAGAAAACTACTCGTCGTGGTAGAAAAAAAGCAACTGAAGAAACTGCAACTGAAGCAAAAGCTGAAGTTAAATCTGAAGTAAAGTCTCAGGTTAAATCTGAAGCAAAATCTGAGGTTAAAGCTGAAACAGCTGAATAATTGCAATTATTTAAGTTAATAAAAATAAGGAGGTTTGCCACGGCAAGCCTCTTTCGTTTTCTAAATAAATTTGGCAGAATAGATTATATTTCATACCTTTGCCCAATTAATGACTTAAAAATGAAATCACTAATGAAAAAAATCGTCTTGAGCTTAGCTGTTATAGCAAGCATTGCACTCGTGAGTTGTAACAATACAAACACTCAACAAAGTACTGAAACAACTACCCCTACTACCGAGCAAACTACTGCACCTGAAGCTACTCAAGCATCTACTTTTGCTTACTCAGTTGATCCTACTTCAGTAGTAGAATGGGTAGGTAGCAAACCTGCAGGCAAACACAATGGTACCGTAAATGTTACCAAAGGCGGTGTAAATGTAGAGAATGGTGCTATTACCAAAGCTGAGTTCGTGTTGGATATGAATACTATCACAGTACTCGACCTCCAAGCAGGCAAAGGTAAAGAAGACCTTGAAGCTCACCTTAAAGGTACTGATCCTGAAAAAGTAGACCACTTTTTCAATGTGAAAGATTTCCCAACAGCTTCTTTTGTATTCAAGAAATTCGATGGTAAAAACCTTACTGGTGACCTTACTATCAAAGGTAAAACTAAAGAAGTGTCTTTCCCTGCTACTGTTACTGTTACCGATAACGAAGTGAGCATCGTTTCTCAACCCTTCAAAATCAATCGTGTAGATTTTGGAGTGAACTATGGTTCTAAATCAGTGTTTGATGATTTAAAAGATAAATTCATCAACGATGATGTAGAGTTAGTAGTAAAAGCTAAGGCTACCAAGTAAAAATTCTTTTCATAAATAAAAGGCAGTTGCTACCAACTGCCTTTTTCTATTATTCTTATGGTTGAACCTATTTCTATAATTATTATCCTTACTACGCTGGCACTTTCAGCCTTCTTTTCGGGCTTTGAAATAGCATACGTATCGTCTAACAAAGTACACTTAGAAATCCTCAAAAAACAAGAGGGTGTGATTGCCAACGTGCTTACTAAACTCACTCGAAAGCCCTCTAAACTATTGGCTACTATGCTCGTGGGTAACAATGTGGCTTTGGTAGTCTACGGTTTTGAAATGGGCAAGGTGATGACTGCCCTCTTGCCCGAATTCTTCCAAAATGTGCTTTGGCATACTATAATCTCTACCCTTATCATCCTCATTACAGCAGAGTTTATGCCTAAAGTATTCTGCCAAATTTATGCTAATCAGTTGTTGAAAATATTTGCTATTCCTGCTTATTTTTTCTACCTACTGTTTTATCCGCTTTCCAGCTTTGTAATGTGGATTTCCGATTTTGTACTGCGTGTATTCTTCAAAACAAAAGGTGATTACGTGCCTCTTTCATTCACTAAAGTAGAATTAGTAGACTACATCTCTGAACAACTGGAAAATGTGCCTAAAAAAGAAGAAATGGATAGTGAAGTGCAGATGTTCCAAAACGCTTTAGAGTTTTCGGGAGTAAAAGCGCGTGAGATAATGATACCCCGCACCGAAATAGTAGCTGTAGAACTCAACGAATCTATTGAAAATCTGATTGCTACTTTTGTCTCTTCGGGATTTTCTAAAATATTGATATACAACGAAAATATCGATGATATTTTGGGCTATGTACACTCGTTTGATATGTTCAAGAAACCTAAAAATATCAAAGAGGTACTCATTCCTATCGTGAATATCCCTGAAACTATTCAAATAAACGAAGTGTTGAATCTCCTTACCCGTAAGCGCAAAAGTATGGCTGTAGTACTCGATGAATATGGCGGTACTTCAGGGATTGTAACCTTAGAAGATATTGTAGAAGAACTCTTTGGCGAAATTGAAGACGAACACGACAAAGATAAGTTTATAGAGGAACAACTATCGGAAACTGAATACCTATTTTCAGCGCGTTTAGAGGTGGAATACCTCAATGAGACATATCATTTAGAAATTCCTGAAAGTGAAGAATACGAGACCTTAGGAGGCTTTATTGTGCTTCACAATGAAGGAATCCCTACCCAAGGTGAAAAGATAGAAATTTCTCCATTTACTTTTGTAATTGAAGCTTGTTCCCAAACCAAAATAGAAACTGTAAGATTGATAGTAAACAACGAATAATTATCAATTGTTATCAATTGTTATCAATTAAAAAAAGACTCTCCCTTTCGGAAGAGCCTTTTTTCACAATGCATATAAATACTACTACTAACTCCAAAATTAATACTTTTAAGCTAATAAAAATTTTATGAACTTAAAAGTATTTGTTTTTTCCATAAAATTTTGTCCTATAAATAGCTTAATAAATGATCTTTTTCAGTAATTTAATTTTTTTCAATTTCTGCTTTAATGATAATGTTTCTTATAGTAAGCAATTTTGATTAACAATTAGCAATCTCTGTTTCTCAAAATCTTGTTTTCAATGAAATAATCTTTATCTAACAATGTTTCTTATAGCAATTTTTCAGTAATTTTGTTTAATTCAGTTTTTTCAAGCAATTTTCAGTATAATCATTTATTATGATTTAAATGCACTTGTAAGCTTTACTAACATCCCGTCTGTCAAACTTACGCTTACTATATAGAAAATAGTGTGCCAAAAATGAAATACCTGTCTATTTTACCTCTAAGTTGCTTATTGTCAGTGTTAAATAAAAAATCGATACTTCGTTCCAAAAAATAAAATTACAGTTTTTTGTATATACGCTATACGGAATCTTTGTATAACTTTCTCATTTTATACGTTGTTAGCTCATACTTCTTCTCTTAAAAATCTACGGTTACTCCTAATTTTTCAGCAATAATGCGATTGATATACTCTGAAAGAGCGGGGATTTTCACGCTTTCTAATACGGTATTTGCAAAAGCATAAGTGAGTAGGGCAGAGGCTTCTTTTTTGCCTATCCCACGTGTTTGCAGATAGAATAAGGAGTCTGCACTGAGAGAGCCTACAGTACAACCGTGTGAGCACTTCACATCATCAGCGAAGATTTCGAGTTGGGGCTTGGTGTATACTGTTGCCTTATCGGAGAGGAGAATGTTGTCATTCTGCTGATAAGCATTCGTTTTCTGGGCGATTTGCTCTACCATTATCTTACCATTGAACACATTGGTGGCTTCATCACTTACGATACTCTTATAATCTTGATGACTCTCGCAGTTAGGGTAAGCGTGGTTTACTAGCGTATAATGGTCGGTGTGTTGTGTGCCTTTGAGAATGCTCAACCCTTTGAGGGTAGATTCTAAATACTCGCCTTGGTGATAGAAATTGAGGTTGTTGCGAGTGAGTGTGCCCCCAAACGAGAAAGTATGTACGCTGGCGTGGCTATTTGCTTCTTGCGAAATATAGGTGTTATCGATAAGGGAAGCTGTCAGACTATCGTTTTGCAATTTGTAATAGTCGAGGAAAGCCTCTTTGGCTACAAAAGCCTCGGTTACTGCATTGGTAAGGATTGCCGTAGCTGTATCCGATAAGTTTTGGTGTACTTCAATGACTTTGAGCTGTGCATTCTCTCCCACTGCAATAATATTGCGCGGCTGATAGCAAGTGGTTTCTTTTCTGTCGTTGAAATACAACAATTGTATGGGTTTATCTACTATTTTTCCTTTAGGTACTTCTATATAGAGCCCTTCTGAGGTAAAAGCCGTGTTGAGAGCTGTGAATATATCGCCTTTTTCGGTATTGGTGTTGAAATATTTTTTGATAAAGGCTTCTCCTCCCTTGTGCAGCGCCTCTAATAGGGGCGTAATGGTAGCACCTACAATCTCTTTGCTCGATATTTCGGGGCAGTAATAGCCGTTTACAAACACAAGCTGATAGCAATCCGCGATAGCGTACTTGTGTAACACTTCGGGAGAGAGGGTTGTTTTATTGTGAATAGGTTGCCACAAGCTGTAATCAGTAGCTTGGAGGTTAGAGAGTGAGGTGTATTTCCACGCTTCTACTTTTTTATGTGGGAAACCTTTTTCGGCAAAGAAACTAAGGGCTTCTTTGCGAATATCTTTTAATATATCGTCTTTATGTGGGAACGCCTCAAAGGCAGCAACCCATTTTTCTTTTAAATTCATCTTTTTAATTTTTTAATTCACTTGGTAAGGGTATTGCGTATAACTTCTTGCAATTTGTGGCATAGCTTGCTGTAGGGTCAAGACCGAAAATTGTAAGGATTTCATCTTTGATAGCCTTGTTGAAAGGTGCGCGCAAATCTCTATCACACCAGCGTAAGTCCTCTCCACTGAGCATTTGTGCTAATCGATGTTTTCTATACATCTGTGGTGAAATACCATTTCCTCTATTGTTATAATCTAAATTATCGGTGAGTGTTTTGAGTTTTTTGGCTCTTTCATCAAAGGCGGCTTCACTCATTCCTAATTGTATCAATCCCCATTGCAAAAAATATTTAGGACCGCCGTATAACATAAATCCATCATCTTCAAAGTTGATAGGGAAGTCGTATTCTTCATCGGGGATAGGAGCGTTGCCTATAATTTCGTATTCGCCATAGAACAAATTGTTGTCCATCATCACGTTAGAGGGCATTGTTTTTTGCTGTTGCAATACTTCTATAGCTACATTTTTAGTATCGGAAGCATATACAAAGAACTGTATCATCACAGGTCGACCGAAAAGAAATCTCCAAAAATGGTTTTCGGGGATAATATTTTCTTTTTGAACCTTATAGATATCTAAAACCACTCTGCCAAATCCGTATTGGGTGCGATTGAGCTTAAAGCAGAAAATATCACCTTTTTTGAATTTTACGTGTTTGCGTTTCTGTTGTTTAAATTCGGCTATTTCCTCTAAATGATTTGCTGGTGATTGAGCTATAAAATCAGCTATTTGCTGTGGGATAGAGGTTTGCTTTCTATCGGAAGGCTTTTCCCAAAAAGTGTCGTAAAAAGTGATTTCGGAGGTGTGGCTCGTTATTGCCAACCGGTCATTTTTGATTTCTACCCACACGCCAATAGGGGTGCGTTTTTCAAAATGATTGGCTTGCAAAGGCACTTCTTTACCTTTTTGGGTTTTAGGTAACAATATTTTGCGGTTGCGTGTCGCTTCCTCGTATTGTTTTTCAATATACTTTTCCTTTGAGGAGATGATTTGCCTTTTGATGATATCGCCGTCAAAATACAATATGCTCTCAGGACGGTGTTTGTCGCCTGCCAATAAAACCCTATCCCAATGAGGTAATATAGGATCTAAGCCTACGTATTTGCGTTGTTCGTTATTGAGTTCAAACATACCGATTTGTCAATTTGTCAATTTGCTAATTAGCAAATTGGCTAATTTTCTAATTTACTAATGAGCCAATGGTATATAGGATTACTTTGTTTATCTACTTCAGTATATCCTCCTATCAGTTGACCGTTGTGGTAGTTGAGTTCGTCAATATCGCTTACTAAAAACTCTTCTACCTCATCTTGATAAGGTTCAAAACCTTTGAAAATGATTTCGTCTTCCACTGTGAGGGTACTGACATCAAAAATGTAATGCCGATTGCAGTACATATCGGTAATCAGTATTTTGTCACCTTTGAAAGGTTGTGCTACGGCTCCCCAATCCTCGGAGAAATGGTGCTTTTTGAGCGTTTTTAGCGATGGATAACTCATTACATAGAGCTCTGCCTCGTAGAAATTGGTGAATACAGCTTCTTTTTCACTGAGCATACAGCAGAAATCTACATCATTAGGCAATTGTTTGGTGACTTTTAGTTTTTCGTTTTCAAAAGATAGCAGATAGCTCATACAGCCGTCTTGTCCGCCATAGAAAGTGATAACTACCTTGTTGTTAGGTAATGCTTTCAGCTCTATATTAGCATCGTAGATTTCGTCGTCCATAGGCATAGACACCAATACCTTCCCTTGTAAATCATACACCCATACGGTGATGTGTTCAGCATCGTGGCGCTGGGCAAGCCAAATTTGCTGGCGATCTATCGCTAATAAAGCCCCAACAATAGGTTTATTTATTTCCCAAAGCAGTTCTTTTTCAAAAGTGTAGAGCGAAAATCCTTCTGACTCATTGCATACGCCTATTTGCCGATGTTCATAGTCAATAGCAAAGATGTCTTTTCTTTTTAAGAACTGAAATGTCTCAGGCAACAAAGGGTTTGTTAAGGTTTCTGTGTATTTTTCAATAAGCATAACCGTAATTCATCATTATCCTTTCAACCAATCATAACCTTTGGCTTCCAATTCTAAGGCGAGGTTTTTGTCGCCTGTTTTTACGATTTTACCATCGGAAAGCACGTGAACATAATCGGGGACGATGTAGTCTAAGAGGCGTTGGTAGTGGGTGATAACGAGCACTGCATTGTTTTCGTTTTTGAGTTTGTTCACCCCATTAGCGACAATGCGGAGGGCATCAATATCGAGACCAGAATCGGTTTCGTCGAGGATAGCAATTTTGGGTTCGAGCATTGCCATTTGGAAGATTTCGTTGCGTTTTTTCTCACCGCCAGAGAATCCTTGGTTGAGGGAGCGAGAGAGGAAGTCGGGGTTTATTTCTAAAAGGGCTGCTTTTTCGCGTATTTTTTTGAGGAGTTCGGCAGCAGGCATATCGGGGAGTCCTTTTGCTTTGCGGCTCTCGTTGATAGCTGTTTTGATGAAGTTGGTTACTGATATTCCAGGGATTTCCACGGGGTATTGGAAAGACATGAAGATGCCTTTGTGAGCGCGCTCTTCGGGGGCATCTTCTAACAGACTTTCGCCTTCTAAGAGGATATCACCCTCGGTTACCTCGAAGTTTTCGTTGCCTGCAATCACCGAAGAGAGGGTAGATTTTCCGGCTCCGTTAGGTCCCATAATAGCGTGAACTTCACCTGCTTTTATTTCTAAGTCAATCCCCTTGAGGATTTCTTTGCCGTCCACACCAGCGTGGAGATTTTTTATTATTAACATTTTAATTGAGTTTAGCGTTAAGGGCGCAAAGTTCCGATATTATTTTGAATTATGCAAAATTAGCTACTTATTTCTCATTGTGTATTGCGTCGCAAAGGCGGAATATCAGTATTTGTTTTATAGATAGGAAAGAAGCTTCGTCTTGCCAAGTTTGGGCGTATTGGTGCAGGCGTTCTGCTCCTTCGTCCCAATCTTCATTGTTTAACAAGCACTCGGTTACATATCCGCTTTTTGTACGTGCTACAAAACATTTTAGCGACTGGATACGGTATTCGGTAGTGAAATTTTGAGGCAGAATGTCTATCAAAAGGTTGTAGAAATCTCTTTCATTGGGAGGCGTTTGCCATTTTCCTAACAAATATAGGTTGCCTATAGAGGTATGCCAATGATAATTGTCCCGATAGATATCGCAACCTTTATCAAAAAGGCAACCCAAGCTATTGATGATGGTTTGGAATGTAGTAGAAAGGTAATTTTCTATGAATGAATCTATCTTTTCCTCATCGGTATCACCAAAACCTGCTATATTATCCAAAATTCCTTGTGGGAAAAATCCATCCTCTAAATAAGTGCCTATATGCATTGGCAACACACTTTTATGAATATCGGGGGTGATAGGGATAGGATCAAGCTCAATACGCATTTTGTCGCCTATTCGTATCATAAGATTAGGCAAATCAGGAGAGGCGTCATAGCCTTGATCTCTTATCTGTTTAGAAAGTTCTAAAAGTATTATTTCTTCCATAATATCTAAATTTTATTAGCTTAGTTTCTCTAAAAACTCTAAAAAACTACTTGCTACTTTGCGCCATTTCCACTCACCTGCACCGTGGGGAGCTTTGTAGATAGGCGCATCGTTGCCGTCACTTTTGGAAAGGTTGAGTATATAAGGGTCGGCATCTTTATCGGCGATTACGAGCCAATGGGCTTTCCAATCGGGAAAGAGTTCATCATTGGGACTACTGAAAGCATAACCGCATTGATGCTTTATTAAAGTATTAGCACCATACAGATTGATGCCCTTGAGGAAAGCATCATCGGCAGGCGAAAATCGTTCTAAGAAAGTGAGGTAGACAGCGAGCAGTTCCCAACGCGTTTTAATATTGTCAATAACTTGCTTTTAGTCATTTTTTTTAGTTTTCACTTTGCATAGAATGTTACAAAAGCTGTTAGAAAAGTTGTGCAAACACATAGATTTGCACTAAAATTAGAAAGAGCCTACTTTTCTGTCTTTGTAAATACCATTTATTATCTGCCAACAAACATCATATTCTGCAGCTCCAGCCCCGCCTGTTGTTACTATGTATAAAGCATCATTATCTTTATCGTAATAAACTTTTATGGCAGACAAAGGATCAAGCAAATCACTATAAGCCTTTTTAGGGAAATCAACTTTTTTACCGTTAATGGTTACTTCAATGCTTTTATATTCGTCTTTAGGAAGGTCGTAATCAACGCCATAAGGGTCAAATCCGTCTATTTTAGTAACACCAAACTTTTTAGTATAAATAATTTTATGTTTGTTTTTGTCGAACTTTTGAGTTGCAACCTTTACTTCAATACCATTTTGTGAGAAAATATCTAAGTATTCATTCCCTCCAACTGATGGAATAGCTTTAAAATGATGTATCCATTGTACTCTATCTTTATAGATATATCCATTATCTTCGTTTTTAAGCCAATTGCCAATAGGATCTTCACCAATATAAACCATTGTATTATTGTTAAGTGTACCAATAACCTTACTTTTGATGTTGGCTTTCTCACGAATATTTACATAACCATCGTTATCTTTGATAATGCCAAAGAAGTCTTTTACTTGTGCAAAACTGCAATGACTTATGAATAATAGTGCTAAAAGGATTCGTTTCATTACTATAATATTAATTTTGTTCTTTTGTAACGCAAAATATGACTCACTACCATCGGTAATGGTGAGGAGTTTTTGAGAGAGGTCGCTGAAATCTTTTTCTTGTTTACTCATTGTTTGCTTCTTCAAAAGTTACGGTTACATTGGGGAATTTCTTCAGCGCCTCAATACGCTCTTTGAAAGCGCCTAAAATATACTCTTCCCACGGGATACCACACTGGTCGTTGTAGTACAATTGCATTTTCTTGCTGTACTCTAAGCGATCGGTAACAGCTTTGTTTTGTCGCCAATTGAGGGCTTTGAGCGCATCATACACTTTGTCGTTTTTGGCAGGGATAGGACTTACCCGTACATAGAGCGTTCCGTCTATATATCGCGGAGGAGTACTTTCTATCTCATTTTCAGTTGTATATACAAAGGTCTTTTCGCCTGTTATAGGGATATATTGCTGCAGGAGTTGCTCCAATTCTTCATCAGATAATAATCCTTGATAGGTTTGGGTAGAACGTGGCAACACACGTGTGAAATTGGTGAGTTTCCGGCTGTAAACATCTTGTAATACTTGCCGTTGTGCCTCGTTGCTTATATAAGGCAGATGACTTTGTAGTAGGCGGGCGATATTTTCGTAGAAATTACCTTCACTGCGTACGAGCGACCCCTCGTATATATCGTTTACCGAGTTGAGCATCTCATAGAAAAAGAAGTCTTCGAGGGTGTTTGCTAATAGTTCAGCCTCGTCAGAATCGTGTTGCAAGAGTACTATTGGGCACGAGCTACAAGCTCGCGCCAGCGATGGGGATGAACTACAATCTCGCGCCAACGATGGAGCGTTTTGGTTGTACAAAAAGCAATAATAATCACCGCCGCCCGTTTGTCCGAAAGGAATAAAAAGGTAATCGGGGTTGATGCTGAACCAACTGTCCTCGCCATTGAGTTCTTCGATAGTTTCGGCAATATTAGCAAGCGGGATTAACTCAAACTCACCACTGTACAAAAAAAGTGGTGGGTGGTTTTTAAGTCGTGGATATACTTCTTTACTCCAAAGCGAAGCATATTCGCCTATATCAAGCATTTGGTTGGCATAAAGCCGATGATATAGTTCAGGATATTGAAATTGGTATTGTTGTTCTAAGGTTTTTAACATAAGAGGAAATTAGCAAACTATACTTCTTTATACACATGCAAAGCATCCGCTTGGTGGAGGGGGGTAACGGTAATATCAGTAATTTGAATTTTATCAGGTAGATTGACGATATAGGCGATAGTGTCGGCGATATCTTCGGCATATAAAGGGGTGATACCCTTATACACGTTCTCGGCTTTCTGCTCATCTCCTTTGAAGCGTACCTTACTGAAATTGGTTTCTACCAACCCTGGTTTTACATTGGTTACCTTTATATTTTTGTCCATTAGCTCTATGCGCATCGCATCGCTGAGGGCTCTTACGGCAAACTTGGTCGCGCAATAAATACTGCCATTGGGGTAGGCTATTTCTCCCGCTACCGACCCTACATTTACAATCGTTCCTACCTTGCCAGTGGCAATCATTAGCGGAATCACACTGTTGGCGATATAGGTAAACCCTTTGACGTTGGTGTCGATCATCTGGTCTATATCTTCTATGGCGTAGGTATGGAGGTGTTGCAATCCTATTGCTAAACCCGCATTGTTGATAAGCATATCAATTTGTCGCCATTTTTCGGGTAAGGATTGTATGTTTTTCGCCACCTCTTGGTAGTTTCTCACATCGAAAGCTAAGGTAATAACCTCTATAGCGTGTTCTTTTTCGAGTTGAGCTTTCAGTTCCGCCAATACTTCAGCCCTACGAGCGCAGAGAATGAGGTTTACGCCCATTTGCGCCAGTTTTTCGGCTACGGCTTTACCTATCCCACTGCTGGCACCTGAGATAAAAGCGATTTTTCCTTTGATACGATTTAGTTCCATTTGTTTAGATATTTAAGTGTTAGGTTTTAGAATATTTCACTTTAGAAAATTATTCTTTTCTTAAATAGGCTATTTCTTTCTGCAACTGAGCAATTAAATCATCTTTAGATTTGATGAGTAGTTCAGTTATTTCCTTATTTTCTTGGTAAAAATGTTCTATTTTTTGTTGGTATACAGCATCGTTATGGTAATTGTTCTGTACCATTTGTTGTTTTTCTAAATCGAGCAATTCTCCTACGGGGATTTCTAATATCATAGAAATTTGAAAGAGTCTTTCTACTGATAGTTTAGTTTCTCCTATTTCCAATTTGCGATAAGCAGGCACAGAGAGGTGTAATTCCTCCGCCATATTTTCATAAGAATACCCTTTTTTAGTTCTCTCTTGTACAATTTTATTGATTACTTTTTCTATATTCATCATAATAAGTTAATGATTTGAGAGGCAAAAGTAAAGAATATTATCGAAAAAGTAAAATATATTTTGAAAAAGTTTAAATAGAATATTGTTTTAAACGCTTACTTTTGCACCGTTAAAAATCATTTAAAAACCATAAAACAATGAAGAACTTTCTATTATTTCTAATTTTTGGAATGGGATTAATGTCTTGTTCTGATAATCTAACAACTTCTAAAACTGACAAGCTAATAAAAGAAGCCTTGGCAGAAACAACTCCTTTTTATGGAGCTGCCCGTATTTCAGAAAGTAAAGGAGAATTTATTTCTAAAGATGATTTACCTATCTATGAGAAGTTAGTTCAAGAAGGCTATATCACTATGAAAAATACAGAGTTGCCTTATGGTACTATTAGTAAAAGTAGCTATGATATAGCTTTTACTGATAAAGCTAAACCTTATATGATTGGTAATAGAGTGCGTGCTTACACTCTTGTATTTGATAAAACTGACGAAATACAAATAGTAATGCAGAACAAAGCACGTGTAAAAGCTATTTTTAAAAAAGAAGATAGAACGCCTTTTTACGATTTGTCTTTTTTAGGTAAAGATGACACGTATATGAGAACCTTTACCTTTGATAAAACAGAGAACAAGGGTTGGGTAACACACAGCGTGCTTCCTATGCTTAGACTTTCAATGGGAATTTTTCAAAAAGAACAATAATTAAACCAAGTATATAAACTGATGAAAAATCTATTTTTAATGCTATTTGTTACCTTATCTTTTATAGGGAATGCTCAAACCAATAACGATTGGGAAAAAGTAATTATCACTCGTAATCCTGAAGATGTAAAAGGATTAAAACGTTTGAATGATGTTTCTGCCGAAACGAGTAGATTGTATGGAAAGCAATCTAAATTGCGAGATGAAACTACTAAGAAAATCAAACAAGAGGCAGCTAAAATAGGTGCTACTATAGTACTTATCACAGTTGATAATTTTGCGATGACACCTATCAATAACGTGAATATGGTAGGGACTGCTTATAGTGGTGAAGTTTCTCAACAGGAAGAAAAAGTTCCTCAAAAAGTAGAAGTGAGTGGAGAAAAAGTATCAGAAGAAGATATTATTATTACACGAAATCCTGAAGATATTAAGGGATTAACACGTTTGGGAGATGTATCATCAGAAGCAAGTAGACTTTATGGAAAACAATCAAAATTACGAGATGAAGTAACCAAAAAATTAAAGAAAGAAGCTGCAAAATTAGGAGCGAGTATAGTGCTCATCACAGTTGATAATTTTGCAATGACCCCAATCAACAATGTAAATATGGTAGGAACAGCTTATAAAAAATAATCTGCTATCATAATAATATCTAACTTTGCCAAAGTTTTTGCCTATGAGGCTCGCACTTTTGGCAAAGTTTTTTTTATTCTATCTAATCCCATATCTTCTTCATTACCTCCTCCACAGTAGGCTCGTGATATTTGCCTTTTTTATCTTTGATGGTATTGAATACAGTAGGGTCAAAATGCGGACAGTTGAGTTCTAAAAACTGAAAGAAGTAGCCATCGCTGTAAAACATATAAGGCATAAACTCCTCCTGAAAGTCGTTTTCGCACTCAAATTCATTGTCTATGATGATACGTACAAAAGCAGCGATATCTTCACGAGTGAGGTTGTTGTGCTTTATAGGGTCAGGCATTGCCAAATCAAAGGCAAAAGCCTCAATACCATTGCCTTCCCACCATTCCCATAGCCAAGTATCGGAAAGGTCTTTGCCCGTGAGTTTACTGAGGTATTGCTCCATCGCCTTGTATTCTTTGTCAAATACTTCTTCGGGAGTGTCTTCACTTTGGGCATCCCAAAAGGCTTCATAGTCTTCTAAACGTTTTAGTACAAGAGGGTAGAGTTTTTCAGCAGTAGCAAAATCGGGACGTAGTTCTTTTCTAAGTGTTTGCATTTGTTTAGGGTTTAGAATGGGACAAAGGTAGTGAAAAATTAGTAGATTAGCAAATTTTCCAATAGGCACATTAGCTGTATTTCTTTTCTATTCTGTTGATGATGATTTTGCCTGTGCTTTTGTAATAGGCTTCTGTAAAAGGGAGTGCTTTGAGATAGGGGATATCACTCTTGTTACCAAACGCCTGAAAGCATACAGCAGCACTACACATTAGCATTTCGTCTTTTTTAGACTGCCCAAAGCTGATGATTTGTTTTAAGATAGGTACAAAAGCCTCGTGAAGGTTTTTATTCACTTTTTCACTTTTGAGTTGGTGTGATATATCACAAAGTTCATAGGTGTATTCTTTTACAAAATTCTCCTGCTCATCGGTGATTTTAGCAGAAAAAGTTTGAGCAATTTCCAAAAAAGCAGGGAGTGATTCCTCTGTGGGTAACCCTTTTAATACTCCAAAAACAATGCTAAAGAAATCTTTTGTTTTGTGTATTGATTTTACCAAGCCTTGTACCCCTTCTTCTAAATAAATGCAAAGGGCATCTACCCACGAGGCGAAAGGCACAATAAGCTCATCATTGAGTGGTTGCCAATCGTATTGCGCTACCATTTCTCGCAAGGGAGTAATATATTCCTTATTAGGTGTTTTGAGGATTTTTAAGAGGTCTTCTACCTCCAAATTGCCTTTTTTCTCCAACAGATGGAGCTTTTTGATGTGTTTTGCTACTGCTTCGGTCATATTGTTAATTTAGTTAATTTAGTAGCTATATAATTTTAACTTTACCAAAATATTTAATTGCCTGTCGTGCTACGACTCATCGTCGTAGGAAGTGTAATCCCATTCCAAGCCAAAGTTTTCCATAGCGTCTAAAAGAGTATCAAATAACTCTTGTTGAGCGCTGCCTATAAAAATAGCTGTGGCTCGGTTTGTATCTCGGTGTACAGCAAGGGTAATGACTATTTGAAAATTGGCATCGGTAAAGGTGCGTTGTCCTTCCCAACTGAGAGAGGTGAGTTCGGTATATTGTTTTTCTATATGGGCAACTGCTCCTGTGGGTACTTCAAAGTCTTCCATTTTCCAACCGCCCATTGCATTAGCATTGTAACGCAAGCCTCCCATCACACCGTTGTAAATGGCTATGTACAGCCAAAAGTCGGAGAGTGTTTCAGTTTCTAATACCCAATCTGGGTCGGTTTCTGAGCCGTAATTCCCCCAAACGGGTGGGTTAGAGATTGTCAAATCCTCTTTGCGAATTGCCCACATTACCACCCCTTGGTTTTCTTCACAAAAGCATAAGTAATCCCCTGCAAAGTACAACTGCTGGGGCGTTGCTAAACTGTTAAACGACTGGTTTACGCTTTTTGTTGCCCCTAACTGTAAGTAATACGCTCGGAACTCCTCAGGCAAGGTGATGAGCAAGCGTTTTTCAGCTTTTAATAACTGTGCTTCCGAGAAGCCTTTGCAGTTCTTTGGTGTGAGATTGTATAGTTTTTTAATGTTTTCCATATCACTCATAATACTTGTTTTTTAATTAATTAACTGAAATATTTGGTAAAATCTAAAAAGTGTTGTATTTTTGTCCCCGAAGATGAGTTAAAGTCATAGACTCGCTGGGCTAATAACCCAGATGCGTTATCGGACGTGTTGAGTAAGGATTTTAACTCATCTTCTATTATTTTATCTTCTTTCTTTTTCAAGAATAAAGCTGAAATATTTTTCAATACCTCCATTGCATCAGGAGTTAATGTTGCAATTAAATAATCTTTAGCTACTATTTCACTTCTTTTTACTTTATTGAACAAACTCATTATGAAGTTCTTAGCCTTATCCTTTAAAGTTTTCATAATCACAATTGTTTAATATTTCAGCAAATAAAAGCCCCATATCATATTGCTGAACTCTCCTGCTACAAAGCTGTGTGTCTCGCCGTTTATCACTACTTTTCCCGTTTCTTGCCATTTGTAGTCAAAGATATTTACGCCAAATAGTTTTACCTCGCCTTCTACTCCCGAGGTTTCAAACTGCCACGTTTTTTGCTTGAATAATTTCATTCTTTAATTATTTTTCTATCAATAAAATTCATTTGAAAGCTATCTTTTTCTTTTGTGAGTATAAGCTGTTGTTGCTCAAAAAACATTAAGAGTTTTTCGTTTTTTGGCAATGTGAATTTGCTTGCTATCTCATTGTTCTCTAATGAAAACTTACAAAAAGTGTTTGTTTTTTCGTAACAATCCATTAAAAAGAGATATTTTTCATCTTTAGAAAGTTTGAAGTTGTCAAATTTTATATTGAAAGGACTTAAATCATAATCTTCATAAGTACCATCGGGTGCCATTTTACGGATAATGGATAGAAGTTTTCTGTTGTTATTACATAAATTCATATAAATATTGCCTTTACTATCTTTCTCTACAGACCTATAAGGGGCTGTATTGAAAAGTATCTCTATTTTATCTTTTACCAAATCATAACGTTGTATTGCTGTAGGAGCATAGATAAGGAGGTGCTCTTCATCTTCAAAATCAAGAGATAAACACCCCTCTACCTTTGTTACTTTCCTTTTTTTAGTGCCTTCAATACAATTGAAAGTAAAGAGACTTTTATCAGCAGAATTCATCAAGAAAAAAATAGGCTGATGATTAAAAGCTATACAGCTAGCTGTTTTAGGGAAATTCTTATCATACATATCGGTGATAAGCAGGTTTTCACGTTGTATTCTTAACAAATAGTCGTCAGATAGAACTAATATGAATTGTGCATCGGGAGTAAAGTATATTTCCTTTATATTGTTTTTTAAAGATATAGAGGCTTCTTCCTCACCTGTAGCAAACGACAACCGGCGTAGGCGTGTATATCTTCCATAATCATCTTCAGCTCCGCCCCCTACATAAAAGCAATTCGGATTAAAGGGGTCGGCTATAGGGGTAATATTAAAAGCAGACGATTGTTTAAACTGTTTCTTCCAAATGATTTCTGTTTGCATAGTGTTTTAATTACTAACGATTAGGTCTAAAAACTTTGGTGGTACTTCATCTGTAAGCCAAACCCCATTAGCAGAGAGATAAAAAACATACCCTGCCTCATACATTGCCATTGTATTTACTTTAAAAATGACGGGCTTGCCGTGTCGGGCACCTACTTTGGTTGCGGTTGCTATATCAATGCTGAGGTGTACATACTGGCGGGTTTGCTTTTGGAGTCCGCTTTTGAGAATGCTCTCTACAAACCTGCTGGCAGTGCCGTGATACAAACATTCAGGAGGTGTTTGGGGCTGTAATTCTAATGTTACGGCAAGCGAATGCCCTTGATTGGCGCGTATTTTTGTGTTATCCTCGCTAAAAGCATATCGTTGTTTGCTATCGGTAGCGACGATTTCTTCCAACATTTTAAGGCTGAACACTGGAAATTTACGCTTCATATTCTTAATGAGCACATTCACCTCAGCCCAACCGTGTGTGTCGAGGCTAATACCAATCGCCTCAGGGTGGTGTCGCAGTACCAAACTGAGAAACTTGCTCTCTTTTTTATGTTTTTCTTCTTTAGACATTGTTCAATATCCTTTAAACAAACACTAATCCCGTTTGCTGTAAGTAATAGTTCCTCCCTACTTGCTCCTTTGCTTTGTCGGAAATCCAAAAATCAGGTTTGAGCAATTGCTCTCCTTTCATCATCTTTGCTTTATGACTGATTTTCTTAATCTGCTTGATGATATCCTTGAAAATGGCATACATAGGGTACTTTTCGGTGCTGATATAGTCCATATCCACCAGCGTATTACTAGTTACAAACTCATAATCATCTCTACTGAATACCGCTTCAAACTCCTCAGGAGTGATTACAAAATTAAAACTTTTGTGCCAAGTGTTTGCAAAATACATAATGATAGTTATTTAGGGGTTAGAAATTAGGGTTTAGCTTTTAGTCGCTATTTAACAATTATTTCCGAAACAAGTTCCTCGCTGCCTTCTCATTGCATTTTTGATGTTTAGCATAAGCCTTAGCAGCACGCAGGCGTATCTGTTCATCGCTTTCACCATTCACATAGCCCGTAAGTGCATCGTGAAGCGTGTAGGCTTCGGCAGCCATCAATCCTGAAGTCCAAACCAGCGGATTTACCTTTGCGTGTTGTAGGTGAGGCTCAAAAAAACGCTTGCTATAGCACGCCAAGATAATCACATCGCGTGTCTTACCGTCAGTGTTTTTATAAGCAGTGTTGAGTTGGAAATCCATCAGTCCATCGTGTCCTACATACGCAACCAAATCGGCATTGCCAGCAGCGGCATTTTTCAAGAAGTTTTCTGTACAAGTTTTGATATATTTGCCATCGTAAGCATCGGCGATAAGCGTATAGTTTTTAGTAGCGTGCTTAAAGGTTACTCGCTCCAAAATAATATCACTATAAGGCTTTTCCGATTTTACAAACTTCCATTCCTTACTGCGTTTAAAATAAGTGCGCACGCCATAACCACAACCCCAATAAAGGTTACTATCGGCATCTTGCCCATTGCCAATTCCTTTGGGTACCGGCACAATGCCCTGATACTTATTATCGCAGAGGGCTACCAAAACGTGTATAGTTTTCGTCTGTTGCGCCCATATAGGGGCTGTAACCAAGCAAAAGAATAATAGGAGGTGTTTCATTGTGTTTTCAGTCAAATATTTTGTCTATTGCTAAGATATTTGTTTGTCTATTGCTAAGAAAGAATCTTTTATAGTTTTAATTATTTCAATCGAAATGTCTCGTTATATTCTTCTTAAAAGTCAAAAGTTTAGTAAAAGATCAAAGGTTGAAAAATGGTTTTGTTTTCCTTTACACCACCTTCAACCCTTGATTATTATTTAAAGTTTATTGTTTAAATACGTTGTTTTCTCTATTGATATCCACACTTCTGTTGTTAGGGTCTAACACTATGCTTTGGATATCACTCAGTGGCATATCAAGCTCAAAAGTGTAAGTGAGGTTACCCCAACCCCAAGCAGGGAGTACAAGGCGAGAGTAAGCAGGATAAGTATTAGGTTTTTCGCCGTAAGTCATTCGCGAAGGCACATATACATATTGAGTTTTCCCAGCTTTATCAGTTACAAAAAGGTCGATAGAGAGGGGTAATCTGCCTAAACGCTTGAGGGTAACGGTAGTTTTATTACCTTTAGCAGTTACCTTGTCGATAGCGTAATCAGCTACGTGGTCGGTTTGCATAAACTCGTTGAGGAACCACTGCAATTGCAAGCCCGATACTTTTTCGGCAATGCGAATAAAATCGTTAGGAGTAGGGTTCTTGAAAGCAAATTCGCGATAATAACGTTTGAGAGTTTTTAGTAGCGCCTCATTACCCATTAGGTAATCTAACTGAGTGAGAAATAACTGACCTTTGTAATAAGCGGCAATGCTATAGGCGTAGTTGGTTGCATAACGATCGGAATGAGTGATAGTAGGCTCTTGCAAACCCGATTGTACCAAATTGAGGTAGCCTTCATAAGCATCTTCAAAAGGATATGCGTTTTGAGGGACAAGCCCTAAAACTTGCTGTTCGGCAAGAGTTTGTATATACGAAGTAAAGCCCTCGTCCATCCACGGATAAGCAGCTTCATCAGTAGCTAAAAGGTGTTGAAACCAAGCGTGAGCCAATTCGTGAGTGGCTGTGCCTACTAATTTTTCATATTTTTCACCACCTACCATAAGGGTGCACATAGCATACTCCATACCGCCGTCACCACCTTGGATAAAAGAGTATTGAGGCCAAGGGTAAGCACCGATGAGCTTGTTGAAATAATCAAACACTTTCAGCATATCAGGCTGAATGCGTTTCCAAGTTTCAGGATATTTTTTGTAGAAGAAGTGTATAGTTTTACCATCAGCAAGTTGGTGTTTGTCGTGTACATACTGAGGGTCGGCAGCCCAAGTGAAATCGTGTACGCGTTCGGCAACAAAGTGCCAAGTTCTGGTTTTAGCTTTTTTAGGTAGCGCAGGAACTTTTACCCCTGCATCTTCATAGCCAAAGCCTATTTCGTTAGCGTTTTGGAGTATACCTGACCCTGCTACCATATAGGTTTTGTCGAGGGTGATTTTCACGTCAAAATTGCCCCAAACGCCATAGAACTCACGTCCTAAGTACTCGGTGGTATGCCAACCTTGGTGATCGTAAGCCACCATTTTAGGGTACCATTGTGCCATTGAAAGAGCTACGCCATCGGGGTTGTTGCGCCCTGCACGGCGTATCATCACAGGTACTTGCCCTTCAAAAGTCATATCGAGCACTGTTTTGCTATGAGGGAGGATAGGGGAGGGGAGGGTAACTTTCAAGATAGTACTCTCGTGAGTGAAAGTTGCTTTTTGCCCATCTTGAGTCATAGCAGTAATGCGCAAAGAGCCTATTTCGGAAGGTGATAGTTTGGCAATTCTACTCTCGTAGACAGGTTTTTGTTTAGTGCCTACATTGTTAGCCATACGTCTATCGGGGTCGGGGAGAGCTTGCAAGTTGCTGTCCATCTCGCTATTAGGTTGGAAAGCATTGTAGTAGAGGTGGTAGAATACCACGCGAAGAGTGTCGGGGGGGTTGTTTGTATACGTGAGTTTTTGGGTACCCTTGTACTGAAAGGTTTTCACATCCATTGTCACGTCCATTTGGTAATCAGCTTGTTGTTGCCAAGGATTGTCTTGCGCACTTACATTCAGCGCAAAAGCGAAGCCACAAAGGGCTAATAGCATTTTTTTCATCAGATGAATTGTTTTAGTTTTTTAGAAAGCGCAAAGATAAAGGTTAATTTGCTCATTTCCAAATTTGCTCATTAGCAAATTCTTTACTACCTTTGTCGCCTCAATTATTGTTAATTATTCATTGTCAATTGTTAATTGAAATATTATGAATTTTTTATTTTCTGTTGATGCTCTTGTGGCACTCCTTACCCTTACTTTCCTCGAAATCGTTTTGGGGATTGATAATGTGATATTTATCTCTATCGTTACAGGTAAATTACCCGAAAACCAACGCAAACGTGCTACTCGCTTGGGACTCTTCTTGGCAATGTTTATGCGTATAGGTTTGCTATTGGGAATTTCCTTCCTCATTCGTCTCAAAGACCCGCTTATCAGTTTTGATTGGGGTTGGTTTTCAGCACATTTCAACGGACAAGCACTGATACTTCTCGTGGGAGGTATTTTCTTACTCTACAAATCAACTAAAGAAATTCACGCCAAAGTAAATCATATAGAGCACGTTACCGAATCGGAACAACCTCAAGCGCGACAACACGCTTCATTTAGCGGAGTTATCGTGCAAATCTTACTGATAGACATCATTTTTTCAATAGATAGTATCCTCACAGCTGTGGGAATGACCAATGGATTGGAAGGTGCGATTTACCTAATGATTATCGCTGTAATTCTTTCGGTGGGAATAATGATGCTCTTTGCCAACCCAGTAGGTAATTTTGTGAACCGCAATCCGTCAATTCAAATATTAGCCCTTTCCTTCTTGATACTCATTGGCTTTATGCTCATTACCGAGAGTATGCACCTTTCGGAAGCAGTACTCGCTGGACAAACGGTAGGGGCAGTGCCTAAGGGTTATTTGTACTTTGCGATAGCTTTCTCATTGGGCGTTGAGTTTTTGAATATGAAAATGCGGAAGAAGACTAATAACTAAAAAAAAATAAAAAGATATGAATGCAATTTTAACCACTCCTCCACAAGGTATTTCTTTGGAAAATGCTATGAATATCCTTAAAAGTCTTAACTTTAATATTGTTGATGTTAAAAAATTAAAGAAGGAAGAGAAAGAGATTCCTAATCAAGAAACCAAAGAAGCTATGGCTGAAGCAGAAAGGTTGATAAAGGACAAAGATACACCTTTCTTTGATGATGTTGATGCGTTTTTGTCGTTCTTAAAAAACTAAAATTAGAAACTAAAAAAGAAGATGAGTATAAGTATCAGTTATTCTCTTCTTTAGGCTCACATTCAGAACTTTTTAAAAAGTAAGAAATGAAAGTATACACCAAATGCAAACATTGCGCTGAAGAACTATCTTGCACTACAGAAGCTACTGACCGTGTGGAGTTTGCGATGCAAGAGGGGGAAGAAAAATCATTCGTCTGCCCTAACTGCAATCGCCGTTTTACTTATGAACCCAACGATTTTCGCGCCAAACCCTCAAAAATAGGACAAATAGTAGCCTTAGCCATTCTCATTTTGGGAGTGCCTGCTCTTATCTATGCTTTTGCAGGAAAGAACTACATAGTATTAGGAGGCTATTTGCTGATTCCGTGGGCTGTCTATGCGATTATCACCCAACAAGACCGCAGCAGAGTAAGCAGTTTCAACCAAGTGCTTTTTAGAAGGAAATCACAACGAGAATAACGAGCAATCTCTTTAATTAAATAAGATTAAAACAATGAATACAAATGTAATAGAATCAGAGAATTATGTAGAGGGAGTTAAAAAAGAAGACCTCTATGATGGGCTTACCCAAAAAGAGCTTGAGCAAATAGAACTTTCTAAAAAAGAAACTCGAGCAGGGCTATGGTTTAGTCATTCAGAAGTACAACAAGATGCAAAAGCGCGTTATGGAAATAAGATGGTCATTGAGGGCTAGGATAAGTTATCTTGATACACTTGATTTTTGGTATAAGCATAACAAATCATACAATTATTCTCAAAAGATTATTGATGCTGTAGATGTACTTGAGAAAGAGTTGAAAGAAGCTCCCTATTTTTTGGCTAAATATATTGAACATTTAGAATTGTATAAGAAGAATTTTCTAAATTCTAAATTCTAAATTCTAAATTTTCAGTATACTATGAGGTTCTAGAAGAAGAAAGGGTAATATCAATTATGCACTTTAGAAGTAATAAACAAGAACCTTTATAAGGTATTTGAAATTAGAGCTAAATTTCTTTAACTACTAAATAAGATTAAAACAATGAATACAATAACTTTTGACAACGCCGATTTATTGTTGTTTCAACCTTTGTTTGATAGGTTTAAAATAAAGACAACAGTTATAGAAAACGATGATTTCTACTACGATTTGTCGGCAGAAGATGTAGAAAATATAGAGAAATCTAAAGAACAAAAAAGATTAGGTCTTTACAAGCATACTTCAGAAGTTCACAAATTAATACAAGAAAAATATGGAATTGTTTTGGACAGATAATGCTATTGATAATCTTGATGTTTAGAAGCACCAAACAAAAACCTTTGTTCTAATATTTTAAAAGACTAAAATATTATTATGTACTCTGTTATTATCTTTTTAGGATTTTATAATTTGCTTTTTGCTGTTTTCCATTTGTTGTTTTGGAGACTTTTTAAATGGAAGGAAGAGGTGCACAAACTCAGTTTTGCCAATCGCGGAATTATCCAAATTCTCAATATACAAATAATCTATTATTTTGTAGCAGTAGCAATAGTTTGTTTCTGTTTTACTAACGAACTTCTCACTACTAATTTAGGAAAATTTTTCTTACTTGGTAACTCGTTGTTCTGGGCAATACGTTTGGTACAACAATATATATTTTTGAGAAAAAATAGTTTTGTAATTCACATTCTGGCAGTGCTATTTTTGTTAGGAGCAGTATTATTTTTCTTGCCCTTGCTTTACTATTAACCCCCTGAAACCTAATCCCTAATCCCTGACCCCTAACACTCCCTAAACAATGAACAATATTTTAGGATATGACACTATAAAGAACTATTTAAAAGCTAGTGTGGAAGCAGGTCGCATTCCACACGCTCAGTTATTTGTCGCTGGCGAAGGACAAGGAGGACTGCTAATGGCAATCGCCTACGCGACTCTCATTCTTTCGCACGATAACCCTAAAGCAAAAAACCAATGTGCTCAACTCGCTCACCCCGACCTCCATTTTGCTTTCCCCACAGCGACTAACGACAAGGTGAAAAAAGACCCTATTAGCTCGCTCTTTATGGACGAATGGCGCACTTTTGTAAAGGAACAGCCTTATGGCTCTCTTTTCGATTGGTTCGTATTCCTTGGAATTGAGAAAAAACAAGCCAACATAGGGGTAAATGAGGCTAAAGAGATTACTAATAAGTTAGCACTGAAATCATTTGAAGGGGGCTATAAAGTGATGATTATCTGGATGGCAGAGAAGATGAATCCCGAAGCCTCTAATAAGCTCCTCAAACTCCTTGAAGAACCCGCCGATAAAACGGTCTTTCTCTTGGTGGTAGAAGATGAAAATGCCTTGTTAGACACTATCAAATCGCGCTGCCAAATTCTGCGCTTTCCGCCACTCAGTGAGAAAGCTATCAAGGAAGCGCTCATCGCACGTGGTTTGGCTGAAGCCGAAGCAACTAAAATAGCCCTACGCGCTCAAGGAAACTTCAACAAAGCCCTCCAACTGATGGACAACAAAGAAAGCGAAGAAGCAACCTTTGAACGTTGGTTTATTGCGTGGGTGCGTACTGCCTACCGTGCGCGTGGCAACAAAGCCTCTATACGAGGACTCTTGCAATGGAGCGACGAGATTAATACGGTGAATAGAGAGATGCAAAAACAGTTTTTACTCTATTGTGCAGAGGTGTTTCGTCAGGCATTTTTGCTGAACTACACAGCCTCCAATTTGGTGTATATGCAATTCAACGATCCTACTTTTCAACTTGCTAAATTTGCGCCCTTTATTCACGGCAACAATATCGAGGCAATACATAACCTCCTCGAAGAAGCTCAGTTACACGTGGAGCGCAATGGTAATGGCAAAGTTATTTTCACCGATTTAGCTATCAAACTCACAAGATTGTTACACACTAAGCAATGAGACAATTTCCTAATTTTCTAATCTGCTAATTTGCTAATTTGAAATTATGTTAACCGCAATTTCCCCCATTGATGGTCGTTATGCCGATAAAACGACCTCCCTTGTGCCTTTCTTTTCCGAAATGGCACTTATTCGTTATCGCGTACAAGTGGAAGTAGAGTACTTCATCGCTCTATGCGAACTCCCCTTGCCTCAACTCGCTGCCTTTCCTAAGGAAAAATACACCGATTTGAGAAAACTCTACCAAAATTTCACCGAAGAGGAAGCTCTAAAAGTAAAAGAAATAGAGCAAACTACCAATCACGATGTGAAAGCGGTAGAATACTTTATAAAAGAAGCTTTCGATTATCTGCAACTGCAACCCTATAAGGAGTTTATCCACTTCGGGCTCACCTCTCAGGACATCAACAATACCGCTATTCCGCTTAGCATCAAGGAAGCCGTACAACAAGTGTATTTGCCTGCTTTAGAGCAATTACTCGGCAAACTGAGAAGTTTAGTAGTCCAATGGAAAGATGTGCCATTGTTAGCACGCACTCACGGTCAGCCAGCATCTCCTACGCGTTTGGGTAAGGAATTCGAAGTGTTTGTCGTTCGTATGGAACAACAGTTACAAACCCTTATCGCAGTGCCTTATGCTGCCAAATTTGGGGGAGCAACCGGTAACTACAACGCTCATAAAGTAGCCTACCCTAATATCGATTGGAAGGCTTTCGGCACCCGCTTTGTTGAGGAAATATTAGTGTTACACCACTCATTCCCTACTACCCAAATTGAGCATTACGACCATTTAGCTGCTCTTTTCGATGCGCTCAAACGCATCAATACGATTCTCATCGATTTGAATCGCGATATTTGGACGTATATCTCTATGGATTACTTCAAACAACAGATAAAAGCAGGCGAAGTAGGCTCTTCGGCTATGCCTCATAAGGTAAATCCTATTGATTTTGAAAATTCTGAAGGTAATTTAGGCATTGCCAACGCTCTTTTAGAACATTTATCGGCGAAATTGCCTATTTCCCGTCTGCAGCGCGACCTCACCGATAGTACAGTATTGCGCAATGTAGGGGTGCCTTTTGGTCATATTCTCATAGCCCTGCAATCTACCCTCAAAGGGCTCAATAAACTCCTTTTAAACGAAGATAAAATCCGCGAAGATTTACAAGACCATTGGGCAGTAGTAGCCGAGGCTATCCAAACGATTTTACGTCGTGAAGGTTATCCTAACCCCTATGAAGCCCTCAAAGCCCTCACACGCACCAATACCGCTATCACAGCCGAGACTATCAGCAACTTCATTGATACCTTGGAAGTAAGTGAAGATGTGAAGGCAGAACTAAAAGTCATCACCCCCGAGAACTATACAGGAGTTTAGTTTAGGTAAGAGATAAGAAGTAAGAAAAATGCTCAGGTAAATCCCTGATAAGAACATTATAATGAAATGTACATATCCTACT
>NZ_KB291413.1:89227-106432 GCF_000318295.1 Capnocytophaga sp. oral taxon 326 str. F0382 | reverse complement strand
TTAAATAATTACTTACGTCGAACTCACGTTAATATAATAAATCCCTATACACTCTTTTTTTACCCTTAAAAAGAATTAATTATGATGAAGAAGATATTGTGGTTTTGTATGTTGTTGTTTGTAAGTACGCTGGCAGCTCAAGAAACTGAGTTGCACGGACACGTGTACAGTGTGCAGAACAACAAACCAATGGCTAATGTACATATTTTGAACCTCAACAAAGTACGAGGAACCACAACCAATGAAAAAGGAGATTTTACCATTAGAGTAACTGCTAATGATACGCTTTATATATCTTTTTTGGGGTATAAATCTACTAAAATAAGGATTACCAATGATATGATAAAATTCCAAGGGCTTAAAATAGGTATGACCGAACTCGCCTACGCCTTGGAAGAAGTCGTCGTTACCCCTTATAAACTCACCGGATACTTAGATATCGATGCTAAAAATGCTCCTATCAACAACAATACACGCTATAGCGTTTCGGGCTTAGAAATAGGTTATGAAAGCCGTGCTAATGCTAGTGCTGTAGGGCGCGTACTCAGTGCCGTAATGAACCCCGCCGACCTGCTGAGCCGCTCTTTCAGTGCCAAAGGAAAGGAAATGCGCAAACTGAGAGAGATGCGCAAAGATAATCAATTGAGTGATGCCCTTTCTACCCGTTACGACCGCGAAACTCTATTAGAACTCTTGCAAGTAGACCGCTCTGAACTCGAAGAAATCATCCGTTCTTGCAATTATTCTAACGACTTTATAATGACCGCTAACGACCTCCAAGTACTCGAAGCTATTAGTCAATGTTACGAAGAGTACAGAGTCTTACACAAGAAAAAATAAAGAGGTGTAATAACAATTTTATTTCAATTAAATCATTGTAAAATAAATATTTAACCGTTTCTTACCTCTTACCCTTTACCTTTTACCTATAAAAAATTTTGTCATTCCAAAAAAAAGATGTACTTTTGCCCCGCTATTGATAAAATAGAGAGACAAAGTATCATTTTTAATAAGATTTTAAGATTAACAAGCAATGAAAAGAACATTTCAACCTTCAAAAAGAAAAAGAAGAAATAAACACGGTTTCAGAGAACGTATGGCTACTGCCAATGGTAGAAAAGTATTAGCACGCCGTCGCGCTAAAGGACGTAAAAAACTAACTGTATCCTCAGAACCACGTCATAAAAAATAAACCTTTTTATAAGGTAAAAAGTAAGAGGTAAGAAGTAAGAGCCAAAGTTCTTATTTCTTACCTCTTATCTAATACCTGATACCTGACACCTGAAAATGAAGATTACTTTCCTCGGTACAGCCACTTCTCAAGGAGTCCCTGTAATAGCAAGCGACCACCCCGTTGGTAAAAGTACAAATCCTAAAGACAAACGCTTGCGCACTTCGGCTCTCATCAGTTGGGAGCATACCAATATAGCCATAGACTGTAGCCCCGATTTTAGACAGCAAATGCTCACTAACAACGTGCAGCACTTAGAGGCTATCCTCTTTACTCACGAACACGCCGATCATACCGCTGGTATGGACGACATACGCCCTTTTGTGCGCCTCCAAGGTGATATGCCTATCTATGCTCTCAAACGCGTAATCAACGAGTTGAGACTCCGTTTCGCCTATATCTTTGCTACCGAAAATAGATATGAAGGAGCTCCCTCAGTAATTGCTCACGAAATAGATAGTACACCCTTTAGTTTACACGGAAAAATAGTGCAACCTATACACGTAATGCACGGCAATTTGCCCATTATAGGCTACCGAATTGAAAATTTCGCTTACATCACCGATGCTAAATATATAGAAAACAGCGAAATAGAAAAACTGAAAGGGGTAGATACCTTAGTGTTAAATTGTTTGAGAGAACAAGCGCACCCTACCCACCTCAATCTATCGGAAGCATTAGAAATTATAGCACAAGTACAACCCCGCCGTACTTTCCTCACTCACGTGAGCCAAACATTTGGTTTTCACGATGAGATTCAAAAAAAACTACCCAAAAACGTATTTTTAGCTTATGACAATTTAGTGATAGAATGTTAATATTTAGTTAATTGTTATGGAAGTTATCAATAAAAACTGTATTTTTGCCCCCAAAACAAAATATTTATCAAGATGAGAAAAATTGCACTTCTATTTGTAATGGCAGCATTGGTAATGGCTTGTAAGAGCTCTAACTCTATGACTGCTAAACCTAAAGAAACTAATGTAGCCGACAAAGCTATCAAAGGTGAATGGACACTACAGTCTATTACTTATAGCGAACAAGGTAAGTTTGATGTTACCTTATTGAACGATACCTCAAAAGAATGTTTTGAAGGTAGTACTTGGAAATTTGTTCCTAACAACAACCGCGGGCACTATACTATCAATGCAGGTGGTTGCTCTACAGGACAAAGAAACTTCATTTTCGTAGTACAACAAATCGATAAATCTACCGGATATTACGATTTCTTGTTGAAACCTACTAATGAAAAATACAAATCCGAAACCAATGCAGGTATTCGTTTGCACTTAGCAAGCATATCAGAAAATGCTATGGTATGGGAACAAACCGTAAGAGTAGATGGCAAACCTTTTGTGATCTCAATGAACTTTGTAAAATAATTAAAAACCATAAGAAAAAATGAAAAAATTCGTAGTTTTAGCCTTGTCAGCAGCCGTATTGCTTACCGGTTGTGAGGCATACAATAATACAAACAAAGCACAACGTGGAGCTGTAGTAGGTGCAGCTGGTGGAGCTCTGTTAGGAGCTATCTTAGGTAACAACGTCGGTAACGGTCAAAATAGCGAACTCGGCGCAGTACTTGGTACTGTAGTAGGTGGTGCAGCTGGGGCTGTTATTGGTCACCAAATGGATAAACAAGCTAAAAAAATTGAAGAAGAAATCCCTGGTGCCGATGTAAAACGCGTAGACGATGGTATCGTGGTTACTTTTGACGAAAACAACGGAGGTGTTTACTTCGATACTAACAAGTACAACATCAACGAAAAATCAAAGCAAACCTTAGATAAGTTAGCAGCTATCCTCAAAGAATACCCTGATACTAATGTGTTAGTAGCTGGTCACACTGATAGCGTAGGTAAAGATGAGTATAACTTAGGTCTTTCACAACGCCGCGCACAAGCTGTTACTAACTATTTTAAAAGTAAAGGTTTAGCAGGCAGTCGTTTTACTACCAAATGGTACGGTGAAAAAAATCCTGTAGCAAGCAACGATACTCCTGAAGGTCGTGCTAAAAACCGCCGTGTGAATGTGGTAATCGTTCCTAACGAAAAAATGAAAGCCGAAGCTAAAAAACAAGCTGGACAATAAAAACATAACACTTCAATAGAATAAGCGTTGAGTATCCCTCAGCGCTTATTTTTTTAGTTATAGATATAACAACAAATTGTCTAATTGACTTTTTTCGCTTTTCTCTTTTCTCCTTTCATTAAAATACACTACTTTTGCCTTGTCAATTTCGGTAAAAGGCTTTAGATATAACTCTTACCTCTTACCTCTTACCTAATTAAAATGCAGATATTCAAATTTGGAGGTGCCTCAGTGAAAGATGCTGCAGGCGTGCGCAATGTCGCTAAAATATTAGAAAATGTAGGCTATGCCAATACCCTCATCGTCATTTCAGCTATGGGGAAGACTACCAATGCTTTGGAAGTGGTAGTGAACAGTTATTTCAAAGAACAAGAAAAACTCGCCGAAAGTATCCAAGTGATAAAGGATTTTCACTATCATATCATTCGCGAGTTATTCACCGATGAAAATCATCCTGTGTACTGGAAAGTCGATGGGCTTTTTGCCGAACTCACTTCCTTTTTAGAACGCAACAAGTCACCGAAACACAGTTTTGTGTACGACCAAGTAATTTGTTTTGGCGAGCTCATTTCTACCACTATTATCAGTCAGTTTTTGAATGATAATGGTATTAAAAACACTTGGATAGATGTGCGTAATCTCGTGAAAACCGATAGCAACTATCGCGATGCCTCTATTGATTGGGAAGAGACACAAAGTAATATCCGCACCCATATCAACAAATCACTGCTAAATATTACTCAAGGATTCTTGGGCAGTGATGCCAATTTCTTTACCACTACTTTAGGGCGTGAAGGCTCCGATTATACCGCTGCTATTTTTGCCTATTGCCTCGATGCCGAGAGTGTAACAATATGGAAAGATGTGCCAGGGGTGCTCAATGCCGACCCTCGTTATTTTGAGCATACTGAGCTCTTACACAAAATCCCGTATAAAGAGGCTATAGAGCTTGCGTTCTATGGAGCTTCGGTGATTCACCCTAAAACCTTACAGCCTCTACAACAAAAGGAAATTCCTCTCTATGTACGTTCATTTGTAAATCCTACAGCCGAAGGAAGTGCCGTGTGTAATGTCCCTGAATTAGAGCCTAAAGTACCTTGCTTTATCCTTAAAAAAGACCAGATATTACTCTCACTCTCCTCTCGTGATTTCTCGTTTATAGTGGAAGAGGGTATTAGTTATATTTTCAAGAGTTTGCACAAAGCACAAATGAAAGTGAGTGTGATACAAAACTCAGCGATTAGTTTCTCGGTATGTGTAGACAACAAGTTTGATACCTTGACGGAACTATTAGAAAAATTAGAAGAGCGTTTTAAAGTCTCAGTAACCGAAAAAGTAACACTTTATACCATTCGCCACGCCACCCCAGCAGCTATACAAACAGTAGAAACAGGAAAAACCGTATTACTCAAGCAAGTAGCTGCCGATACAGTACAAATAGTAGTAGCTTAAATAAAGTATTAGTAACATAAATAAAGAGGCTGCCCCCAATGCAAGGGCAGCCTCTCCTTTTTATAAAGTAATAAAGTATTACCTATCTCTAGGACCTTTATGGTATTTACCAGAAAAAATACAATCTTCACCGTAAAATAACCTAGTAGCAGTACTTAGGCTTCCAGTTACTCGTCCTGCTGCTATACTATTTCCATTGATATTGTATATCATCATCATTCCGAAGCAATCCCTTACATTAGGTTCTGCCGACCAATTTATAGCGTAAGTTCCATTGCTAGCATTAACAGACATTTTTCCGTATTTTTCGTTAGGAAGTCCTACAAAAGAAGTTTGATTTCTACCATAATCTGACCAGCTATAATCTAAGTAGTCCTTTGCTCCTTTACCATGTTCATCAATATCACTATAATATAACCTATGTCCATAGTCGTATAAGGTAAGGAGTTTGTCGGGCATTACTTCTTTCATAGCCCTCATAAACCACAAAATAGATTCATTTCCTTTCTCAGGTTTTTGTTTTAGTTTGTAGTAGTCTGCCCATTCTTCGTCTATGTCGTAACCGTCAAAACCGTACTTATCGGCATATTGTTTACATTCGCGAGCAAACTCAAGAGCTTCTTCATAGTTTTGGAAGTTATAGTAACCTACCCCTTGGTGGTTAGGCAAGATATCTACTACTACTTTAATTCCCCTATCTTTCAACGGTTTGATATACTTATCGGGGTCTTTGAGGATAGGTTGCAACTTGTCGTTGAAAGATAAATAGCGTTTGCCTTTTGGAATATCGTAGTTCATATTAGCAGCAAAAAGCACGACTATGTCAAATACTGGCTTTTTGCTATCTTTAAGTATAAACTGACCCATATTGCGGATATCCCAGTCGTTAGTCTCTACATAAGCGACCATTTTCATAGGTTCTTTGCGGTCGGGGCAGCTATAGCTTCCGGGGGGCATAGGTTTTTTAGAGGTTTCGCTAAGAGCAGAATATTCTCCATCTTTATGCACTTTTACCAAATGGAATGCTTGCTGTCCTGCCATCTCTACTTTCAAAGGGAGCAAGTAGTCGCCATAATCCAAAGAAGCAAAGTTTTTGATGGTAAGTTTTGCTTCAGCCTCAGTAGCTCCTTTGGTATAATTGCTACCTTCAAAAGTATAATTGGCTGAAGGTAACAAACTATAGTCTGAAACTCCTTTGAAAGCGTTGTAATCTTTAACGATTTTTTCCATAGAGCCAGTAAGCAAAGTAACAGCACCCGCATCGGAGGCAGCTTTTCCTACTTTGGTTACAAAAGTATAAGCACCATCGGCAGAGAGGTTTGTTACTTCCTCTTGAGGAGCCGTTTTGTAATACAAGGCACTGCCTTGGCTGTTCATAGTATTGTTCTCGGGTTGAGGCAATTCTATTTTGTCTTTGTCGCAAGCGTACAGCAATGCTGCACCTATCATTATATTAGCTATGATGTATTTTGCTTTCATATTATTCAGTTATTTTTACACCTTTTTCTTCTTCGTGTAGTTGGATAGTTTGTCTACCATATTTGTTTGCCTGACCTTGTAGGGTGAGGAAACGGTTGTTGCCAGAAGCATCAGGTATTTTATTGTCTTTCACTTCGTTCATTTTCCAGTAAGCGTACAAGCCACTTTCAGTAGGATTTACTTCGTACATACCGTCTTTAATTTGTTGGGCAGTACGAGCTACACTCCACAAACGGAGCTCGCTAAAGCGCGCTACAATACCGCGATTTTCACTCCAACTCTTTCCAATGTAGAAAGTACTAAGACTTCCTGATTTTGTAAACTCAATTACTTTTTTACCGTTTATATAAGCGATGGTTTTGCTGCCGTCTACTACTAAAGCGATATGATACCATTGATTAGTTTTGAATTTCATATCTATTTTTTGACCATTGGCTTGCAAATAGTCAGGTTCTATGCCACTATCACCAAAGCGCAATAAGGTTTCTCCTTCAGTACCCATAAAGGTAGAAATGTTTGCTTCCCCATTGTCGCCAGGACCTCTAAACTTCTGTATATTGATAAGTCCTTCCATAGTAAAGGTATAACCTATATCACTAACGCTGGAGTATCCTCCATTATCTACTGCTAAATATTCATCACGAGTAACAGCCAAGGTGTTTTTAATCTGGCCTTTTATCTTTTCAAAGCTCACCATTAGCAGTTGAGTGTTAGGGGTAACATTTGCTCCACTCACTGAGGTGAGTCGTAAGGCAAACATATAAGCAGTATTGTCTTTCAATTCATCGGAGACGGTTACTTTGGCAGTTCCTTCGTCCGATAGTATATTACCTGCTTTGATGTTCAAGGTTTTTGTATACGAAATGTATTTAGCGGGTAATACGGTGTATTTAGTGTTGTATAAGCTGTTGTATTTGGCTACTTGGCTATCGTCTAAGCTAACATAAGCAGCCAAATTACTGTTGTTCTCTTTGAACAATTGCACTTGGTAGGCTACACTTTTTTGAGTACCTACTTCATTCGCTTGCGCCGAAAGGGCTATTGGAGAGGAAAATTCGGCAGTTTTATTACCGTCTTTTTGGAGCAATACTGCCGATTGTCCTCCTGCTTTAGCTCCTCCTCCTACATCTTCTTTAGGAGCACAAGCCGCAAGGGCGAGGAACATTCCTATGATTAAATTTCGTTTCATTATTTCTATTTTTGTTGTTGTACTTTGTGAATGATGCCTCTCAAGGTTTTGAAAGTAGTTTTACCCGAAAGGTTGTAGTAATCTTTTTCGATGTGGTAAAGGGCTACCCCAGCGCGGTTAGAGGCTTTCCAATTAACGATATCTACTGTTCGCGGATAGCGACCATCTTTGCCGTCGGGATTGAAGTTAGTGGTATCGCTAAAACCATCAGCGAGACCTTCTTCACTGAAATCAGTAGAGGGTAAATAGCGCAAGGGTTTCCACTTTTCAGCTTGTTCAGTAAAACTGCGTAATAGCTCATTGTCCTTTTTGCGGAATATGACCCAATTAGCTTTGTCAATTGGTTTTTCCTCGCTTGTTAGTCCGTACTCACCATACATATTTTCAACGGCAAAGAGCAAGTTACCTTTATTAGCAACAATAGCCGAAAGTACCGCATCAAAAGCCGCTTGAGAGAAGTAATCGCTACTTTCTTGCGGAAACTCTACACTCACACCGTTAAAACCATTGGCTTTGGCGATAGCGAGAGCATCGTTAGCTTGCTTGGTGAGCTTGGTAGTATCGGTAGTGGTAGCTGCCGAAAAGTCGATACCGAGCAATACTTTAGTCGCTTTCTTTTGTTGTACGTCTCTCAAATCGTTTTGGAGTATTTCGTCGATAGCGTTGTAGTTGTTTTTCACAACAATCACATCTAAGCTATCGGGGGTATTCATCAGGATAGCCCCTGCTTCTTTTCCCCAATTGTAGAGCATTCCCATAGTGATTGGGCGCTTGTTTAGGTCGGCTTTGTATTGAGTAAGCGCCTGAGTGTTGATTTCACGTTTGGGAGTGTCAATATCTATTGGTTCAATATCGTTACAAGCAACGGCGAGTAACGAGGCTATGAATATTAATTTTTTCATTGCGATAACATTTAAAGGTTAAGTTATTTCTTCACCCACCAAAGGTCGGTAGCACCATTATCGGCACCGCCTAAATAACCTACAGCAGCGTTGCGGTTGGTAGGGTTGTTAGTAGTCTCTTTAGAAGAGAAAGGCAAACGGCGCATACCACCAGTGTCTTTGCCATTTACTTGGTTTACCGAAGTAATCACCCCATTGCTGCGGTTTTCTACGGGAGCCATAAGGTTAGGATAACCCGTTCTGCGCCATTCAGCCCACGCTTCGTGTGAGTTGTAAGGGTACATCGCAATCCATTTTTGAGTGATTATCTTTGATAATTTCACTTCATTGCTGGCACTGTCATCCCATTTTACGGTAATAGCCGATGAGAAAGTAGGGTTGTTGTAAGCACTTTGTCGAGGGTCGTAATAAGCACCACGAACACTAGTGTTGCTCAAGTAATTTCCTATGGCAACATTGTGTTGAGCGAATGATAGTTCAATACCTTTTTTATACAAGTTTTCGGCGGTATCACCTACAAAACCCCAGCCTTTGAGTGCCATTTCAGCTTTGATGAAAGCTACTTCGGCAGCAGTAATCCACACCATAGGTGATTCTTTAGTGAGCTTAGGAGCTGAAAACTTGGCAGGATCTATTGTGATAGCAGGAGCACCGCTTCTTAACCCGATGTACTTTTGAGGTAAGCCTGTAACTTCAGTGAAATAAGCTTCGCGACGTGGGTCGGAAAAGGCATTCATATAGGCTACAATATCAGCGCCTGCACGTGAGTCGTTCCAACTTACAGCTACTTTGAAAACTGAATTGTCTTGAGTTTCAAGCATAGCGTTATCGGCATTTTCGGTAATCACACCATTGTTAATAGCAAATTGAGCATACGCTTTGGCGTTAGTTTCATCTACATCGCTCATACGTATTGCTATACGCAATAACAAAGAGTTAGCGTATTTCACCCATTTGGTCATATCACCTTTGTATACAAGGTCAAAATCGGCATATTGGCGGTCGGACGCATCTACAGCTTTCAAGGTGTTGATAGCAGCTTTGAGGTCTTCAGCCATATATTTGTACAAATCCGATTGTTTGTCGTAAGGAGTTTGGGTTTTACCAGCTTCCATTTTGGAGTAGGGTAGAGGGCCATAACTATCGGTAAGCCAATGAGTGATAGCCACGCGTAACACAGTACCCCAAGCAAAATAATATTTGCTCATATCGCCTTTAGAATAGCTTTTTAGGGCAAAAAAGGCAGGATAGAGATGCTTGGTATAAGTGTCGTCGAACACATAGTCAGTCCAGCCTGTACGTGGGTTATACACAGGGTAATCGGCTTGGAATTTAGGTTGTGAGGCATAACCTGCATACGGAGTAGCGGGCAGGTCAAAACACATTTGGTAAGAGTTTTCCTGCTGAGGTACTACCAATTTTTGCAAGGCAACGAGCTCATTTCCTCCTTGTGGGATTCTACTAAGCTGTTCATCAGTAGCTCCGTAAGGGTTTGTGTTGAAATCTTTAAAATCTTTAGTACAGCCTACAGCGAGTAGCGCTAATACAGGGATAATATATTTTTTCATTCTTTTTGCGCTTATTTAAAAGTTTGCTTTGATACTAAAACCATAGCTTCTAAGGCTTGGCAACATAAAGTAGTCTAAACCTTGAGCGTAGTTACCAGTAGATGAAACGGCTTCGGGGTCGAAAGGTGCTTTGCTATAGAGCATTGCTAAGTTTCTACCTACTATCGAAAGGGTAACATCTATTTTATCATTCACGAGTTTGCGAGGCAAACGGTAAGAAACATAAGCTTCTTGCAAGCGGAAGTTAGTAGCCGAATAGGTGTAGTATTGAGCGATACGTCCTTTTCCGCGTTCTTCAAAGTAACTTTGGGCAGGTACTCTGTAGCCATTGATATTTACGCCTCCTGCATCGCGAGCCTCAGCCGATTCTTTAGAAACACCGTAGTGGTCTAAGGCTGCTTGAGTCATAGAGATAGCAACTCCACCGATACGTCCAGCCAGCATTGCACCAAAGCCTATATTACCAATATTGAAATCGTTGCGCCAACCTAAGTTGTATTTTGGTAACACGCTACCTAATTTCACATAATCGTTGAAATTGTTATAATTCTGTACACTCACACGACCATTTGAATCTAATAACAAATTGCCATCGGCATCGCGTTTGAAATCGTTAGAAGCGTATACATCGCCTAAAGTACCTCCTGTTCTAAGGATATAGCGAGCACCACCAATACCTCCTTTTTCTAAGTAACTGCGACCTTCGCGTTGCCCAGTAACGGGGTTGATGTAATCTTCAACAAGCGACATAATTTTGTTTTCGTTGTAGCTCATTGTAAAGTAGCTGTTCCAGTTGAATTTATCTTTGATTTTCAAATCGTAACCTAAGCCCACTTCAAGTCCGCGGTTGCGTACATCACCTGTTTGCAAGTAGATGCCGTCGTAACCTGTAGAAGGTGAAATCTCAGCCTTGATAGTTTGGTTGTAAGTGTTAGTTTGATAAACGGTAGCATCAAAAGAAAGGGTACCTTTGAGCCATTTGGTAGCGATACCGACTTCGTAAGAATCAGTGCGTTCAGGGCGCAATTCCCCGATAGGGAAATACGAAACCGCTTTCCATACTTTAGTATCTTCGTTGAAAGTGAAAGTAGGGGTAGTGAGTTCTCTATCAAAAGGAGAAGCTACCGAACTGAAGGCTACACGCATTTTAGCAAACGATAGAGTATTGTATAATTTAGCTTTCTTTTCAGCTGAAAGCAAATCGGTAAGTACTCCTGAAAGTCCCACTGAAGGATAGAAGAAAGAAGATTGTGGAGAGTTTGCTAATTGTGAAGCCCAATCGTTACGACCAGTGAGGGTGAGGTAGAGCCAACTGTTGTAACCTACTTCCAAACTACCAAAAATAGATTGAGTTTGTTCGGTATAACCTGATTGGTAAGGGCGAGTTTTGGCAGCACCTTGGTCGATATTGAAAGCGTTGAATACGTTAGGAATACCGTCTTTGCGCAAAGGTCCTTTATAGCCTAATTCGTCATAACGTGTGTCTTGCAAAGAAGCCCCGATATTGGCTACTAAAGAGAAACGACCTACACCTTCCCATTCAAAATTCTTGTTGAGGTTCGTTAGAACATCTAAGTAAGTTTGTTTTTCATAACCACGAGCAATACCAAAATAACCTGTTTTGCTCATATCCAATAGCGACAAAGTAGAAGCATAACGTTTGTCGGTGCTGGTGAAGTTGGTGTTATCGGTGCGCACACGACCTGAAATATCCCATTTTTCAGTAGGGCTCCATTGTTTGAGGTCGAGGGTAACGCCCAAAGAGAGCATATTGCGTTCGCGTTTGCTTTCGCGCAAGTTGCGATAAGCTACCCAATATGGGTTTTGCAAAGTGTAATCACCTGCAAAGCTACCGTTGAAAGTACCGTCGGAACCAGCTGCAAAATCCCCCCATACTTGTTCATAAATATGATTAGTAGGGTTGTAACGTTCAAACTGACGAGCGCGTTGCAAACCGTAACCACGAGGCATCAAATAAGCACCTACTAAGGGGTTCATATATTCCCCTTGGTTAATCATATTGAGGTGGTTTTGGAGAATGTAGCTCGCTGAAGCATCAATGCGCAAACGGTCGTTAAGCAAGTGGGTAGTGTTGCGCACTGTAAAGTTGTAGCGGTTGTAATGGTTGTTAGGTACCAACCCTTCGGCATTGGTAGAAGCTGCTGAAAAATAAGTTTGATTCTTTTCAGTACCTCCAGAAAGCGCTACCGAATTGGTAAGAGTAGTGGCAGTTCTAAAGAAGTCCTTCACATCGTAACGACTGGCATCGCTGGGTAATTTAGCTCCCCAAGAAGTTACTTTGCCATCACTGCCATAGCTGTTTTGGAATTCAGGTAAGAGAAAAGGATTGGCAAATTCAGTGTTTGAAGATAGCTGAATGTTCATTTTGCCCTCTTTACCTTTTTTAGTAGTGATAAGGATTGCCCCATTGGCAGCAGCCGAACCATAGAGCGCAGCAGCCGATGCCCCTGTAAGTACCGTCATACTTTCGATATCGTCGGGGTTGATATCAGCAATACTTTCGGTAGTTCCTTGTGAATTGAATCTACCGCTACCTTGAGTAGAAGTGGTGGAGAGCATAGGTACGCCGTCTACCACATAAAGCGCGTTGTTGCTTTTTTCAATAGATTTAGCACCACGCATCACTACTTTGGTAGCACCTCCTACACCTGAAGAACTGCGGTTAATCGTTACCCCCGCTACTTTACCAGTGAGCGAGTTGATAAAGTTCGCATCTTTCACTTTAGTAAGTTCTTCGGCGTTTACCTGTTGTACATTGTAGCTCAAAGCCTTTTGTTCACGCTTGATACCTAACGCCGTAACTACTACTTCGCCAAGTTGTTGCGCTTCTTCTTTAAGGACGATGTTTAAAGTAAACGTCCCTTTTTTAGTATCAACCTTTTTAAGCTGAGAAGCATAGCCTATAGAACTAAATTCAAGTACTTCATTAGGAGCGACTTGAATTTCGTACTTCCCATCAAAATCGGTTGAAACACCACGAGTTGTCCCTTTGACAACCACACTCACCCCAGGAAGGGGCAGTCCATCGTTACCTGTAACAGAACCTGTAACAGATACTCTCGTTTGTGCCATTGCTACAGTGCAGCATAGTAACAAAACGAATAGCAACATTGATTCTTTTACTTTCATTTAATAAAAATTTATTTTCGACAAAGGTAGGAAGTTCTTAATAAACTGCCAAATTTTAACGAATAAATTTATTAACAAAATTTAAATTTTAACATTTCGATTTCTGTAACCTTTTATCAATCAATCGAAAAGAATTTAATTGAAAAAGTGCTTTTTCAATCTAAAAAATACAAAAATCGAAAAATAAAGGTTTTTTTGATGGAAATATTTTAATTATTTTTTAAGAAAAAGATATTACCATCTTATGAAAAAATAAGATTTCTTTATTTCTAAATAAATGTTAATATTTTTCTTTCGTCTAAAATCGTTAGAAACTTGAATGATATTCGTTTTTATAGATTGTCTTCTTGTTTACTTGTTAATTCTCAATTAATTTGTACCTTTGCCCAAATTATAAATTATAAACGAACAAAAACTAATGAAGAATTTTATAGAAGAATTGCGTTGGCGCGGTATGATTCAGGATATAATGCCTGAAACTGAACAACATCTTATGGAAGGATTACGCGCCGCTTATGTGGGGTTTGACCCTACAGCCGATTCGTTACATATCGGGCACTTAGTGGGCGTGATGATGTTGCGCCATTTCCAAAATTGCGGTCATAAACCCTATGCACTTGTAGGGGGGGCAACAGGAATGATAGGCGACCCTTCAGGTAAATCGGCTGAACGCAATTTGCTTACCGAAGAAGTATTAGCACATAATATAGAGGGTATCAAAAAGCAATTAGCAAAGTTTCTTGATTTTGAAAGCACTGCACCTAATCGCGCTGAACTCGTGAATAACTACGATTGGATGAAAGAGTTCTCATTCCTTTCATTCATTCGCGATATTGGTAAGCACATCACCGTAAACTATATGATGGCTAAGGATTCGGTAAAAAAACGCTTTGACCCTAATGAAAATACCGATGGGATGTCGTTTACTGAATTCTCATACCAACTCTTGCAAGGTTATGACTTTTTGCATCTCTACCAAGAGAAAAACCTCACCTTGCAAATCGGGGGGTCTGACCAATGGGGAAATATCACCACAGGTACTGAGCTTATTCGCCGTATTGCAGGTGGAAAGGCGTATGCCCTCACTTGCCCGCTGATTACCAAAGCCGATGGTACTAAATTCGGTAAGAGTGAAGGCGGTAACGTATGGCTCGACCCTGAGAAAACTTCACCTTACAAGTTCTTCCAATATTGGATTAATACTTCCGATGCCGATGCCGAACGCTATATTAAAATCTTTACAATGCTCAGCAAAGAGGAAATCAACAGTCTCATCGCACAGCACACCGAGGCACCTCACTTGCGTGTATTGCAAAACAAATTGGCAGAAGAACTCACCCTATTAGTACACGGACGCGAAGAGCTTGAGAAAGCTAAAAAAGCATCACAAATCCTCTTTGGTAACTCTACTTCTGCCGATTTGCGCACTTTAGACGAGAAAACTTTCTTAGAAGTGTTTGACGGCGTACCTCAAGCCGAAGTAAGTGCCGCCGATATTGCTGGTGGACTTGATATGATTGCCATTCTTTCAGCAAAAACAGGTTTTATCAGTTCTAATTCCGAAGCACGTCGTGCCTTGAAAGAGAATTCTATTTCCGTAAATAAAGAGAAAGTAGGTGAAGACTACCAGATAGGGGAAAAAGACCTTGTAGATGGAAAATTTATCTTATTACAACGCGGAAAGAAAAACTACTTTATAGTAAAGAAAGTATAATTCTTTATAATATCCAACTTTGCCAAAGTTTCCCTGCCCGTGCGGCTCGCACCTTTGGCAAAGTTTATTATTTTTAATTTTTCACTTCTTACCTCTTATCTATGAAAACATTCCTTCCCCTTATATTATGTTTCTTACTTATCGCTTGTAAAACAGTAGATATGACGGTGCTAAATGATGTGTCTTTTTATGCTTTTTCTAAAGAAAAGGAGGAAGAAAATGAACGTAAATTTCCTTTTGTGCCGTTGGAGTACCAACAGCAAAAGGCACTAATAAATAGCTTTCGGTTGCGTTTTAAAAAAGATTCTTTGTTTGTAACTTACGACTCAATTGCTAATGACTCAACTATTCCTGTAGTAAGAGGCTTTAAAGGTAAGCAAAAACGGCGCTTTTGGCGCTATTATGCTGCTTGTGAAATAGAACCTTATTTTCCTATTTATATGAGGATTTATATTCACCGATTGCGTTTGCGCCCTACTGAAGAAGGAAATTTGAGAGTAGATACTTATGTAGATAGAGAAGGGGCTGTATTAGCTGTATTAGGAACTGGTTATTCCTATAAATTGAAACATATTTATAAGCGTATCAATGATGAAGAGCTGATGATTCCTTTTTTTGAAAATGGTAAATATGGTATCAACAAGGGAGAAAAATTGTTTATACCTGCTCAATATGATTATATCAGTGCCTATACCGATGGCTTTTTTATTGTAGAACGAGAAGGAAAATGGGGTACAATTGATAAAAATGGTCAGATGATTATTCCTTTAGAATACGATGCTTTGCAATATGACAAATCAGTAGACAGTCACCCTTTTTTTATAGCACAAAAAGAAAGGCGATACGGATTTTTAGAACCTTCAGGAGTGCCTATATTGCCTCTTATTTATAGTTATATAGAAAAACAATCTAATGAGAGAAGTTACATTTTAGGGATAGGTAATAAAGTAGGGTATTTTACTTATTACACTAATTCTCCATCTCAAATGCCTTATTTATTTATTCCTGCTGTATATACCAAAATAGAAAAGCGCACTCTTAATTCAGATTATATATTAGTATACGATGGAATAACACCTCTTTTTATAGATCACAAAGGTAATGAATATGATTTGCAAATAGTTCATTTAAACAAGTGGGAAACTTTTATGGGTGAAAAGTTGGGGAAGGAATGCATAGTAAAGATTGATAACAGTTTTTATAAACCCAACTTAGAGACTAAGCGCCCCGCAATGCGATCTGAAAATCCTACAATTATATTAGAAAAATGAAAAAACTCTTCTGCCTTATTCCCTTTCTCTTAATAGTAGCTTGTAGTAGCACCAAAATGGATATGTCTGTGCTAAACAATCGTACTTATTACGCTTATTCTTATGAAACAGATGGTAGTAAAGGTAATTGTTTCACTTTTTTGCCTCATAGTTATTTAGACAAAGAAGGAATTCCGATGCGTTTTCAACTACAGTTTAAAGGTGATTCACTACACGTGAATTATGAGATTTTTAAAGAAGGAAAAGTACTTATAGGAACTAAAAGTATCAAAGGAAAACTTAAAAAAGACGGCTGGAAGTATGTATCGCGTAGCTTGCTGCCATTCTTTCCTGTATACTTTTATTCCTCAGTTTACAAGGTATTGATATATCCTAATATTGAAAACGATATGCGTGTGGATACTTATAGTAGTACAGGGGGCTGTCTGTTCTTGTTTTGTGCAGGTGGAACAGGATATTCGTCGCTCAACACATATAAAAATGAAGAAGATATTCAAACAGCTATTCCTTATATAGAAAATGGTAAATTTGGTATCAAACGTCAAGGGAAAATCATACTCCCTGCTTGTTATGATCATATCGATATTTTTGATAAAGGAATCGCCAGAGTAAAAAAAGATTCACTATGGGGAACGATTGATAATCGCGGAAAAATTGTGATTCCTGTTGAATATAAGGTGTTAGAAAAAGAGTATTATACCACTCCTAAATTATTTTTAGTAGAAAAAGATAAGCGTTGGGGATTTTTAAATGAGCAAGGAGAAACAGTTTTGCCTATTATTTATGATATAATTGATAGATTAGGTTCTAACTTCAACCTATACTTAGGTGATAAAAGAGGATATTTCAAATATTATAAAGGTAAAGAAGATGAAAGTAGATTTATACCTGCTTGTTATACAGCTATAAACGAATCAACTTTATGGAGTAATTACACCTTAGTTTACGATGGTGATACTATATTATTTGTAGATAAAGAAGGCAATGAGTACGATGCAGTAACCAACGAAGTGAGAGCTATAGACGCTTTATTTGGCTATCCGCAGCGTGACAGCGAAGTAAAAATAGGTGATAAGTACTATCGCCCTAATATAGAGAGCAAACGCCCTCCAAGAAAAGAATAAGGGCTGTCCGAAAAGTCTAAAAATCGCTTTTGCA